>JASLAV010000968.1 GCA_030146905.1 Lentzea sp.
CGCCTGCGCGGGCAGGAACAGCAGCGCCTGGTACTCGAACGTGCCCTCCGCCTGCATGCGGATGGTCTCGAGCGGCGCGTTCCAGTCGTGGCTGATGTGCCGGTAGAACTCGGCGTACTCCTCCTCGGTCACCTCGGAGGCCGGGCGCGCCCAGAGCGCCTTGCGGGAGTTGACGTCCTCGCCGCCCAGGCGCACGGGCCAGGTGATGAAGTCCGAGTAGCGCTTGACGATCTCGCGGATCTTCGCGGGCTCGGTGTAGTCCGGCAGCCGGTCCTCGTCGTCGGACGGCTTGAGGTGCAGCGTGACGGAGGTGCCCTGCGGCGCGTCGTCGACGTCCTCGATCGTGTAGGTCGCCTCGCCGGTCGACTCCCAGCGGACGCCCTTCTCGGCGTGCGGGTGCTTCGTCACCAGCGTGACCTTGTCGGCCACCATGAACGACGAGTAGAAGCCGATGCCGAACTGGCCAATCAGGTCCGACGAGCCGGACTGCTGCTCCTTGAGCTGCTTGAGGAACTCGGCGGTGCCGGACTTCGCGATCGTGCCGATGAGCCGCACGACGTCCTCGCGGGTCATGCCGATGCCGTTGTCGCGCACGGTCAGCGTGCGCTCAGCCGGGTCGGACTCGATCACGATGTGCAGGTCGTCGACGTCGACCTTCATGTCCTTGTCGCGGAACGACTCCAGCCGGAGCTTGTCCAACGCGTCGGAGGCGTTGGACACCAGCTCGCGCAGGAACGTGTCCTTGTTCGAGTAGATCGAATGGATCATCAGCTGCAGCAGCTGACGCGCCTCGGACTGGAACTCGAGCGTTTCCATGCATCCCCACCGAAGAACAGAAGCGGAACGAACAGCCCAATAATTTAGCGACCCACGACGGTGAGCGCGCCAGGGACCGTGCGAACCGATACGGGCAACGCCTCCTGACGTTCACCGTCGGCGTACGCGATCCAGCCGCTACCACCGGACAACGAGACCTCACGGGCGCGGAACGTCCGCACGGCCGGATGGTCGGTGTGCTTGCCCGTGCGCAGGTGGGACAGCATGCGGACCAGCATCGAGCGGCTGCCGCCCTCCACGACCGTCACGTCGAACAGGCCGTCGCTCGCGTCGGCCTCCGGGCACACGGGGATGCCGCCGCCGTAGTTCGGCGTGTTGCCGACGGCGACCAGGGTGGCGTCCAGCGAGAACGTGCCGGACTCCGTCGTCACCAGCAGCGGCGCCGACTTGAGCGACGCGAGCTCGGCCAGGATCGCGAGGTCGTAGCGGCGTGGACCGGCGGGCCAGCGCATCGCGTTCGCGCGCTCGTTCACCGCGGAGTCGAACCCGGCGCACAGCACCGTCGCGAACCACTGCCCCGTCGACAACCGCCCCAGGTCGAGGGGCTTCCTCGTGCCGTGCACGACGTCCTCGACCGACCGGGACCCGATCGCGGTGGCCAGGTCGTTGCCGGTGCCCGCCGGGACGACGCCCAGCGCCGTCGGGGTGCCCGCGCACGCCTGGACGCCCAGGTGCGCCGCTCCGTCGCCACCCAGCACGACGAGCAGGTCGACGCCGTCGGCGACGGCCTGGCGGGCCATCGCCAGGGTGCCCTCGGCGTCGTGCGCCACGAGCTGCGTCAACGACGACACGTGGGGTCGCAGCGCGGCGGCGGTCGACCCGGCCACCCGGGCCGCCCGCCCCTTGCCCGACGCGGGGCAGACCAGCAGGGCCGCCCGCGTCACGTGGCGTCGTCGTAGTTCACGCGCTTCACGGGCTCCGGAGCGACGGCCTTCTCACCGGGGTCGTTCCCGTCGGCGTCGGACGGCACGTAGTCGAACGGCGCCGCCTCGTCGTCGGAGATCGCGTCCCAGCCCTCCGCCACGCGGAGCTTGGCCTTGCGCTTGTCGTGCACGCGGGCGATCTGGATCGCCATCTCGAACAGCAGCCCCAGCGCGAGCGCCAGCACGACCATGGAGATCGGGTCGGTGCCCGGCGTGGCGATCGCGGCGAACACGAACAGGCCCATCAGCAGGCCGCGCCGCCACTTGTGCAGCTTCTCGTAGGTGATCACGCCCGCGCGGTTCAGCATCACGACGATCAGCGGCAGCTCGAAGCTCACACCGAAGATGAACAGCATGGTGATGATGAACGAGATGTACTTGCCACCGGTCAGCGCCGTGATGAAGTCGTCGCCACCGAAGCTGATCAGCACCTGCAGGCCTTCCGGCACCACCAGGTAGGCGAGCACCGCGCCGGCCGCGAACAGGATCGCCGCGAAGAACACGAAGGTGCGCGCGAACTTGCGCTCCTTCAGGTACAGGCCCGGCGTGATGAACGCCCAGAACTGGTAGAGCCAGAACGGGCTGAGCAGCACCGCGCCCGCCGCCGTACCGACCTGGAGGCGGATCATGAAGCTCTCGAACGGCTCGGTCTGCAGCAGGCGGCAGCCGATCTCGCCGTCGAACTTGACCCGGTACGGCTCCAGGTCCGGCTGGCAGTACGGAGCCGTCATGATGTCGCCGAGGGACGGGACCGGGCCGAGCTTCACGCCGAACCAGATCCAGCCGAAGATGGCACCGATGGCGATGATGAGCATCGCCATGCCGAGCCGATGCCGCAGCTCGTAGAGGTGCTCCTTGAGCGACATCGTGCCGTCGGGGTTGCCCCGACGGCGCCTGCCGCGTTCCCGGCGCTCGGCCATCCACCGGAACGGACTTGCCACCGCGCTAACCGCCCTTACAAGTCAGTGGACCGCAAGGTCAGTTGTTGGTGGCCTTGTTCTGCGCGGTCTGCTCGATCGGAGGAGCGACCTGGGGCTGCTGCGGCACCGGCGGCTGAGCCGGCGGGAGCTGCTGCACCGGCTGCTGGACGGGCTGCTGCTGCGTGGCCGCGTCGTCGTGGTGGTCGGAGTCGCGAAGGCCCTTCGTCTCGGCCTTGAAGATCTTCGCCGACTTGCCGAGCGACCGCGCCATGTCGGGAAGCTTCTTCGCACCGAACAGCAGAATGATCACCACTGCGATGATGATCAGCTCGGTGGGTCCGAGGTTACCCATTGGTGATCCTCCTGTCTCCCCCGCCACGACGATCGTACGCGGGGTTCGCCCTGGTCTGGGCGTGTTCCTGACGCCGCCTCCCGGCGAAGGCCACCTCGAGCGCTGCCCTGCGCGCCTTCAGCAGACCGACGCCGTCGCCGACCTTGCCCCCCACCAGAGTGCGGGCGCGGGCGAATCGGCGCAAGGATCGGATGACCCGGACCGCGATCACGATCATCGCGATCAGGCCGAGCGCGATCAGCGCCAAGGTCGGTGTAGACGGCACGACCCCACGTTATACGGCTCAGGTGGACAGCAGGTGATCTGCCCGGCGCAACGCTTCCGCCGCCTGGCGGCGCACCTCGTCCGCGAGTTCCGCCGGCTGCTCGACGTGCACGTCACCGCCCAGCCCGAGGAGCAGGCGCACCATCCACGACGAGTCGACGTAGCGCATGAGGACACGGGTGCGGCCGTCCGAGAGCTCCGCGGCGTGGTCGACGGGGTAGTACTCCGCGACCCAGTGCGCGTCCGGTTCGAGCAGCAGGACCGCGATCTTCTGGTCTTCCCTCGGCTGGAACAAGCCCTCCGATGTATCGGTCAGCTGGGCGTGCGGCGGGGGCGACGACGGCTCGTCGAGCACCTCCACGTCGTCGATGCGGTCGAGCCGGAACAACCGCACGCCGCAGGCCGAACGGCACCAGGCTTCGAGGTAGCCGCGGCCTTCCAGGAGCAGCAGGCGCATGGGGTCGACGACCCGGTCGCTGATCGCGTCGTGCGACTGCGAGTAGTAGCGGATGCGCACGGCCCGTTCGCGCTTCACGGCGTCCTGCACCGCGGCGCGGATCTCCGCGGTCTCCTCGCGTTCGAACGCGCCGAGCCCGACCACCATGCCGGCGGGCTGCGCCTTGCCGACCGCCGACTCGATCTTCGCGAGCGCCCGCTGCACGGCGTCCGTGTCGACCACACCGGGTGTGTCCGCCAGCGCCCTGAGCGCGACCAGCAGCGACGCCGCCTCCGCCGCGGTGAGCCGCAGCGGCCGGTTCATGCCGGCGTCGAACGAGACGGTGATCGTCTCGCCCTCGAACGACAGGTCGATGAGGTCGCCGGGCCCGTAGCCGGGCAGGCCGCACATCCACAGCAGCTCGAGGTCCTTGCGCAGCTGCTTGGGCGTGATGCCGAAGTCGGCCGCGGCCTCCTTGATGGTGATGGCCGGCCGGTTGAGCAGGTACGGAACGAGTGCGAGCAGACGCGGCAGCCGTTCGTTCGACGCGGTCACCGCGCTCCTTCCAGTGCGCCCAGCAGGCGGTCTCTGACCGATTTGGCGAGCACCTCTGGCTCCAGCACCACGATGTCGGGCCCGAACCCGGCGAGCCACTTGGCCGCCGAGTCGGGGAACTTCAGGTCGATCTCGACGACGTCGCCGCCGTCGCGTTCCTCGACGACCTTCGCGTGCCGGCGGACACCCAGCGCCCGGTTCTTGGCCACCCAGATCTTCGCGGGCGCCGTGTGGTGCGGATCGGCCTGCGTGCGCGCGATGAGGCTCATCAGGTCCGTGCCCTCCGGCACCTTCACGACACCGGGCTTGCCGACGGGCTTCACGGCGCCCACGACGCGGGAGAGCCGGAAGCAACGCGTGTCGTCGCGGTCGCGGTCCCAGCCGACGAGGTACCAGCGACCGCGCCACGCGACCACGCCCCACGGCTCGACCGTGCGCTCCTTGTGACCGCCCGGCGGCGGCTTGCGGTAGCCGAACGTCACGACCTGTCCCGCCTGCACCGCCTGCAGCAGCGGCGGGAACGCGGGCTCGTTCGCCCGCACCTTGGGCTCCACGGCGGCGGGCGCGTCCTGGTCGACGTCCACGCCGGCGGCCCTCAGCTTGAGCAACGCGCCGTGGACAGCACCCGTGAGCTGCGGCGAGTCCCAGAGCCGCGCGGCCAGCGCGACCGCGGCCGCCTCATCGGGTTCGAGGTCGATGTCGCCGAGCTCGTAGTCGCGCCGCGCGATCCGGTAGCCGTCCTCCGCACCCTCCGCGTTCGTCTGCCTGCCGGTCTCCAGCGGCACGCCGAGGTCCCGCAGCTCGGACTTGTCCCGTTCGAACATGCGGAAGAAGGCCTCGTCCGTCGGCGCTTCGTGATAGCCGGGGACGATGGCGCGGATGCGCTCCGCTGTCAGGTACTGACGGGTCGACAGCAGGCACAACACCAGGTTGACGAGGCGTTCGGCGCGTGCGATGGCCACGGGCAAACCCTAACGCGTGCGCAGAGGGAAACCTCATCACCACCTGTCGTCAACGGTCCGTTCAGAACAACGTCCGCAGTTCGCGCACCAGTTCGCCGGGTGCTTCCTCGGCCATGTGGTGCCCGCAGTCGATGGCACGTACCCGCACGTCATCGGCCCATTCGGCCCAGATCTCCGACAGGTCCCCGTACAGCTCGCCGAGGTCGTCCTTGGCCGCCCACAGCGCCAGCACGGGGCACGCGATCCGGTGTCCCCTGGCGCGGTCCTCGTCGTCGTGGGCCCTGTCGACCTCCAGCCCCGCGCGGTAGTCGCCGCACATGGCGAACACGGTCTCGGGGTCGTGGATGGCGCGCTGGTAGTCGGCCCAGTTCTCCACGCCCATCGCGAGCGGCGTGTCGTGGTAGCGCCTGCCGTACCACTTCTCGGGGTCCTGGCTGATCATCGGCGCGGCGATCTCCTGCTGGGCCAGGAAGAACCAGTGGTACCAGGACTGCGCGAACCGCGCGTCGCACCGCCGCAGGTGAGCACCGATGGGCAGGCCGTCGAGCACGGCGAGGTGCGTGACGGCGTCCGGGTGGTCGAGCGCGAGCCTGATCGCCGCCGCGGCGCCCCTGTCGTGACCGACGACGGCGAACCGCTCGTGGCCGAGCCCGCGCATGAGGTTCACGAAGTCGCGCGCCATGGCGCGTTTCGAGTAGTCACCGGGTTTGCTGGACTCGCCGTAGCCGCGCATGTCCGGGCACACGACCGTGTGGTCCTCGGCGAGCAACGGCGCGACGCGGTGCCATGTCGTGTGGGTCCGAGGGTGGCCGTGGAGGAGGAGAACCGGCGGCCCTGCCCCGCCGGTCCTCACTCGCAGCACGGCCTCGCCAACGCCCCTGCGACGCAACGAGAATCCCTCGAACACCTGCTTCGGCTACCCCGCGCGGGCGCGGCCGACACGTCCTTTTTCGCCGGCGGCCCGCCCGGCGTTACCGACGCTGCCGAAACGGCTGATGTCGCTGCTGGTCAGGAGCCTCGTTGCCCCACAGTTGATCCCATGCGCCACGCACGCGATCTGTCCACGAGGGTTCCCCTCTGGCCTGGGTAGGTCGCGCCGCCGATGAGCCGTTCGATGCGGCCGACCTCCGGCGCGGGAAGTGCGTGGTGGACCGTCACCGTGATGTCGCGGGTGCGCCCGGTCAGGTGCCGCAGCAGCCGCGTGATGCCGTCGTTGCCGACGTCGATGCACCCCGATGATCCGCTCAACGACCCGCCGTGTTGCCGCAGCCGCGAGGCGCGGGAACGACGTGGACGGGGTGCAGCGGTACCCGCCCGGCGCCCCAGTCACCGCCGTGCAGCGCGGCGCCGAGCGGATCGGTGAACGAGCCACCGCCGATCATCCGCAGCTGCTCCGCCGGGTCGACGAGGCTGAAGTCGGGGATGCCGACGTAGCGCGCGTTGTTCTTGTACGACTCACCGGTCGCGCCGCGGCAGGTGCGCGCGTCGCCGGAGCGCACGCTCACCGGGCGCCCGGAAGCGGCCTCCGCCTGCATCAGGAGCGTGCCACCCGCCTGCGCCCGGAACGTCTGCCCGCCGAACTCGGCCGTGGTCGACCGGTGCGGGCTGTGCGAGCCGGGCGGGTGCCGGAACCGGTGGCCGTGGGCCGCGGTCGCCTGGTTGCCCGCGGCGTTCTGGAGGCGGAGCAGTTCGTGGACCGGCTCGGAACGCGGGTGGTGCGGTGCGTCCCGAGCCGGTTCCTCCTCCTCGCGCCTGCGCCTCATGCGCCCCACGGTCACGCATCGGCCGCCGCGTGACCACGGCCATCGGGGCAGTCTTCCGGTCAGGTCCTGCCGACCCGCCCCTTCTCCCCCGCCGCCCAGCAGGTGAACCCGGCGCAGTCGACGGTGTCGAAGCTGCCGGTGTCCGCGACCTTCCACGACCTGCCGTCCCTGCTGGTGTCCGTGCCGGACGGTCCGACCGCGACCAGCGAGTCGCCCCGGTAGGCGATCCCGGACCGGTAGCCGATGGGCGCCGTGACCCCCGCCTTCCACCCGCGCCCGTCGTTGGTCGCGAACGCCGGCGTCGGATCGGTCGGCTTCAGGTAGTCACCACCGATCGCCACACCCCGCCACGGCGTCTTGAACGCCACCGCGAACACCCCGGCCGCCTCACCGCTCGGCAGCGGCACCTCCGAGGCCTTCCAGGAACGGCCGCCGTCACGCGACTCCAGCACCCGTGCCTTCGCGCCGCCGCCGGTCGCGATCCACGCGTGGTTGCCGCTCGTGGTCACGCACTGCCCGGACGCCGCGAACGCGAACTCGCCCGGCAGCGCGTCCGGCATGCCCCCGGGGTCGTCGACGTGCCACGACCGGCCGCCGTCCCACGTCCTGAGCACCCGGAACTTGCCGTCGACGGGGTCGCTCAGCGCCAGTCCGCGGAACCGGTCGAAGAACGCCACGCAGTCGTAGAACGCCTTCGGGTCGGTGTTGCGGAACGACTCGCGCCACGTCTTCCCGCCGTCGGACGTGCGGTAGATCCGCGACGACTCGCCCTCGCCGATCGACAGCGCCACGGCGTTGCGCGCGTCGAAGGCCTCGATGTCGCGGAACTCCAGCGCCTCGGCGCCGGGAGGCCCGACGGAGTCCCACGACCGGCCGCCGTTGGTCGTGCGCAGGACCGTGCCCTTCGAGCCGCTGACCCACGCGACCTGCCCGGACACGGCGGACAGGCCGCGCAGGCGTGCGTCGGTGCCGGTCGGTTTCAGCTCCCAGTAGGAGCCGGCTTGCGCGACCCCGGGAAGAGCCAGGAGAGCGGCGAGCACCGCCGCGATGATCCTCATGCCGACACTCTGGTCCAGCCGCGGTCCTGCTCTCCAGCCCCGATCGTCGGCCGTCTCGCCGAAGTGCGGACATGGCGCGAGGGCGGTGCTCCGGAGCACCGCCCTCGTCACGACAGGTTTCCTACAGCGACGCGATGAGGCGTTCCACGCGCTCGTCGAC
>JASLAV010000972.1 GCA_030146905.1 Lentzea sp.
CTGCTGGGCGATCTCCTGGCCGTCGCCGACGTCCGCCGCGTCTACTCCACGGCCCTCTCGCTCGCCTGGGTGGCGGCGGGCAGGGCCGACGCGGCGGCGAACCTCGGCATCCACCCGTGGGACGTGGCAGCCGGCGCGGTGCTGGTCCGCGAGGCGGGCGGCGTGTTCACCGAGATCGGCCACAACGGGTTCGCGGCAGGTCGTGGTGAGATCGTCGGCTGGCTCACCGAACGGCTGGGAGGCATCGTCTCGTGATCGATCTCAACGGCAGGGTCGTGCTGGTCACCGGCGCAGGCGGCACCATCGGCACGGGCATCGCGACCCGTTTCGAGGCCGCGGGAGCCCTGGTCGTCCGCCACCGCGGCAGCACGGACGGCGACCTGCGCACGGAGGCCCAGCGGGTGGTGGACGAAGCGGCGGCCGAACACGGCAGGCTGGACGCGGTGGTGAACAACGCGGGAGTGCAACCCGTGGAACCGTTGCAGGGCATGACAACCGAACAGTGGCAGTCCGTTGTGGACACGAACCTCCTGGCCCCGTTCGCCGTCACCCAGGCCGCCGTCCGCCACCTCCCGGAAGGCGGCACGATCACGCACATCGCGTCGATCGAGGGCAGGAACCCGGCAGAGGGCCACGCCCACTACGCCGCGTCGAAAGCCGCGCTGATCATGCACGCGCGAGCGGCGGCCCCGGAGTACGGGCCGCGCGGCATCCGCGTGAACACGGTCTCGCCCGGCCTGATCGCGAGGCCCGGCATCGAGGAGCAGTGGCCGGAGGGCGTCGCCCGGTGGCGGGCCGCGGCTCCGTTGACCCGGCTGGGCACGCCGGAGGACGTCGGCGACTCGTGCGTGTTCCTGGCGAGCGACCTGGCCCGGTGGATCACCGGTCACGACCTGGTGGTGGACGGCGGCGTGACGGCCCGGCCGACCTGGTGACCGGCATGGTCGATGAAAGACTTGCCCAGATTCCAAGACATCTGTCCTTACGATGCGCAAATGCTCGACATCAAGGAACAAGTCCGCGTCGAGCGGTATATGCGAAGAGCGCAAGGAACATGAGAATGAGTTGCAACCCCGACATTCACTCGATGTGCTGATACATGTTATTACCCGATCAGGTGCACCACCAGGCGTCCCGATGGACGAGCCGCGAAAGATCGAGATCGATAGCGCATTCCAAGTCGGTGAGCAACACAGGGCTGCCTTGCAACAAATGCCGATCAGCTGCGTAGACTTCCACCATGACGCACCTGAAGTCCTGGCAGCTGCCTGATGTGGACGTCTCATCGCCGCTCGTTGAGGAAGCTCTCAAATACGCTTTCAAGGAACTTGACGGTGACACTTCCGGCCACGATCCGCACCACGTCGTGCGTGTGTTCAAGATGGCGCAACGACTCGCTACGACAGAGCGCGCCGACCTTCAGACCGTGGAGCTGATTGCAGCCCTCCACGACGTGAGAGACTTCAAGTTCACCGGAGACGAGATGTCCGGCGCCAGAGAGGCCGAACGCTGGCTGCTCGAACAGAACGCAAGCCCAGAACTGTCGGCGCTCGTGGCCAGCAACATCGCCGGAATCTCGTTCAAAGGCGCAGGAACGCGTACGAGGTCACTGACCATCGAGGGAATGTGCGTACAGGACGCAGACAGACTGGACGCCGTGGGCGCCATCGGCGTGGCCCGGTGCTTCGCCTACGGAGGCACTAAAGAGCGCCCTATACATGATCCTCGAACTGCCGTCGCGCACCATTCGACGACCGAGCAGTACCTGAGCCACCAGGGCACGAGCATAAATCACTTCTACGAGAAGCTCCTCCTACTCAAAGACCGCATGAACACGCAGAGCGCGAAGAACCTCGCGACAGAGCGCCACAAGTTCATGGAGGCGTACCTCCAGCAGTTCTTCGACGAATGGGAAGCCCGCTCCTAGACTTCGGCCGAGCTCAGCTTGCCGCCAGGGAGCGTCATGCTGCAAGCAGTTCAGGATGTCGCGTCAGAACTACTTTCCGTTCATTCCTTTCAGCACGTTTGCGTATCCGTGCTGAACAGGTGCCTACTCAATGACGGAAGGTTCGAAGCAGGTCGGTTCGGTCGCGGCCAGCATTCCTCTGCGTCCGCAGGTGCCGTGCTGAACGGGGTCGCTTCCATCCCTTGCGTTCCGACTCGGCTCCAGCAGCGGGTACATGAGCTCGGTTATCTCCTGCTCACCGATGGAGGACACCTGCGCGGGCACGACGAGCATCCAGGTGATGGCACAACCTGCTGGTCGCTCGCTCAAGTGCTCCACGGAGTGGTCAAGAGCGGACATGATCGACGCTTGCGTTCGGCGAACTTCTCGAACGGCCTCGCCAGGCTGCTCGCCCTGCAGAACCGCATCGACGGCTCATGGCCCCTGCGCGAAGGCGACTTCATCGACCCGGTCTTCGCCTTCTACCCCGTTCTGCTGTTCGAGCGGCTGACACATGACCGCACTCCTTATTCCGCCGCGGTCCGTGAGCCGTTGAGGCTGACCGCCAGGTACCTGCTCGACGTGGCATCCGCCACCACAGGCGAAGTCATCGACAAGGTCCTGGCGGTTTCCGCACTGGATCGAATATTCCCGCTGAGGATGCTGGATCGGGAGTCAGCGAAGCGCTACCTCGAGCACAGGGCCCATTTGATCTCGAACCTGGTGGACGAGACA
>JASLAV010000545.1 GCA_030146905.1 Lentzea sp.
CCGATGCCGTTCCAGTCGGAGACGAGCAGGCCGTCGAAGCCCATCTTCTCCTTGAGGATGCCGGTCTGCACGTACTTGCTGCCGTGCACCTTGCCCTCGTTGATGACGTCGTTCGTCCAGCTGTTGAACGAGATCATCACGGTCTGCGCACCCGCGGCCAGTGCCCCGTAGTAGCCCTGACCGTGGACGTTGATCATCTCCTGCTCGGTGGCGGCCGTGATGCCCTGGTCCTTGCCACCGGTCGTGCCGCCGTCACCGATGAAGTGCTTGGCGGTGGCGATCACGCCGTCCTCGCCGATGCGCTTCTTGGCGTTGTCCTGCAAGCCCTTGATGGCCTCGAAACCGTAGGCGCGCGTGATGCGCGGGTCCTCGGAGTAGCCCTCGTAGGTCCGGCCCCAGCGGTCGTCCTTCACCACGGCGAGGGTCGGCGCGAACGCCCAGTCCTGGCCGGTGGCCCGGATCTGCTCGGCAGTGGCCTCGTGGATGTCGCGGATGAGGCAGGGGTCGTGCGCCGCGCCGAGACCGATGTTGTGGGGGAACACCGTCGCGCCGAAGACGTTGTTGTTGCCGTGCACCGCGTCGATGCCCCAGATGACGGGGATCTTGGTGCGCGAGGCCTTCGAGGCCTCCCAGTAGGCGTCGGCCAGCGCCAGCCAGTCCTGCGGCGCGGCGTGCTTGTTGCCGCCGGGGAAGCTGCCGCCACCGTTGAGCACGGAGCCGAACCCGTACGTCGTGACGTCGGCCGGCGTGATCTGACCGATCTCCGGCTGCGTCATCTGGCCGACCTTCTCGGCCAGCGTCATGTCCTTGAGGATGGCCTTGATCCTGGCCTCGTCCTTGCGTTCACCGTCGAACTGGCTGTCGATCTTCGGCCAGTCCTTGAGGGTCGGCAGGGACTTCTCGATGCGGGCGCACCCGTGCTCGGTCCTGGGCTGCCCGATCACCGTCTGCTTCGGCCCGTGCCGCTGATCTTCCTGTGCTGCGGCGACCGATGTCGCGCTGGCCGCGAGCGTCAGCCCCAGCACCGCGGCGAGAGTGCTTCTCCAATGCATGCCGCGATCCTCAACGGCGTGTTACGTCCACGTCAATGGGAACGCTCTCACGACTTTGTTCCGGAAACTTTCCGGACGGAAGTCGCGTATCGGGCTCTGGCGGTTTGGGGTGGCCGCGTGGGGTGGCTGGGTGGGTGTGGCAGGTGGGCCGGTCGGGTTACCGGCGGTTCGGTGGTGGCCGGTTGGGTTTGGTTGTGTGCGGTTGGGTGGCGATTTTGGTGTCGGGTTGTGGTGTCGGATTGCGCGGGGATCGTGTGGGTCGGTTTTTTGAGCGGGTCACGTTCCGGGCGTTCGGGTCGGCTTGCCTCTGGCGGGACACGTTCCGAGCCTGCGGGTCGGCTTCCGGGGGCGGGTCACGTTTCAGCGGAGGGGTCCCCACGTGCCGTGCGGGGTACGTTCCAGCGTGGTCCAGCAGCCACGGACGACGCGTGGGTGGTCATCGCCGCTTCGCGTCGGTCGCGATTGGGGCTTGACTTCGGGGCCCTTGCGAGGCGCTGGACGGGCGGGAAAAGGTCGGGTGCTCCGCACCCGCGCGAACCCGGCAGGGTAGCGCCTCGCACCCAAAGCCAAGCCCCAATCGCACCGCGCGGGGGCTCACCGGCTCACAGCGGTTCAAAGGGATTCCGGCTCGCTTCGCATCGCCACACTTGGTTGCCCAGTTGGCGCGGCGAGGTCAGAGCAAGCGGCTGTCAAATCTCGCCTCGACCAGGCGCTCGAAGGGCGCCAGCACATCGGCTGGGATGTTCTGCTCTGTCGCGAAGCCCAGTTTCGGGTATTCGATTACGCGTTGCAGGTCGCCTACGAGCATGTCGATCACGAGCTTCTCGTCGCCGATCGAGCGGATGTAGTCGTCGAGCTTCAGCGGTTCGGACGCGCAGATGACCTCGACCTCCGGCCAAGCCTTGCGGCAGGTGGCGTACGCGCGGCGTTCCATGTAGGGCTTGGAGATCAGCAGGATCGAACGGGGCTCGTGGCCGTGCTCGGCGAGGAGCGCTCGCGAGAGGGTCACGTTCTGCCCGGTGTTGCCCGCGTGCGGCTCTACCAGGATGGCGTCGTCCGGCATGCCGAGTGTCAGGGCGTGCTCGCGGTAGTGCACGGCCTCGCCGCGTGGAAAGCGGGCGGCGGTGGTCGGGCTGTTGCCGCCGCTGAACACGAGCAGTGTGAACAGGCCTGCGTGGTACAGCTCGGCGGCGAACTTCGCCACGCCCAGGTCGTGGCTGCCCAGGCCGATGGCGGCGTCGACCGGGCGCAGCTCGTGGCCCATCTGGTGGTAGTCCCAGATGGTCTGGGCGTCACGCCACTGCTCGTCGCTGATCGGCTGGATCACTGGTGGTGCGCTCCTAGTTCACACGCTCGAAGGCACTTCGAATGGCCTCGATGCTGGCGAGTTGGTGGGACATGCCGAACCTACGGGACGTGGTGGCCGCGTCGTCGAGGAGCCGGAGTCCGCCTCCTGAGGTCGCACCATCGGACAACAGGATGTGGGCATGGGCGGTCTGCAGTCGCACTGTCTGCATCGGTGAGTCAGCTGAACGGTAGGTGAGCGCCACGTCCATGTACCGCAGGGCGGCAGCGAGTTCTCCCGCGCCACGATGTGCGAGTGCCACCTTCTGATGCGCGGTCGACCAGTCATCGGGCTCATCGAGTTCCCCGAAACGACGGATGGCTTCAGCCATGACCGTCACCGCGTGGTCATTTGCTCCCATTTTGCTGAGCGCGGTACCGGTCCACAGCAGCGCTCGTGTGCGATCGCGGGCGCTGAGCCGTGAGTCAGCTGCTAGCGCCTCATACCTCCGGGCGGCCAGTTCGAGGCGCCCGTTCATCTCCTCGACGACCGTCAGGGACAACTCGACCTGAGCAGCGCGCCTCGGCACCCCCAGATCTCGGAAGAATTGGTGTGCGCAACGGTAGGTGTGAGGCGCTGACATGAGGTCGCGGATGTCGCCCTGGTCCCGCTGGAGGTCACCGAGCAACACGAGCGATCGAGCGTGGAGGTACAGGCCGTGGTTGTCGAGCTCCAACGGGGTGAAGCGCCGTAGCCAGCGATCGACGAGGCTGCCGGCGAACTTGAAGTCCTGCCGGGCGAGGCACGCGGTGGCGCGCCCCAGGTCATCCGCCCACGTTTCGTAGTCCCACTCACGCGGACCACTCCGGTAGTAGTCGCGCACCGGCGTCTCACCGTCCTGCCGGAGCAACAGCTCGAACCGCTGCTTCGCCTCGGCGTCCGCCGCGGCCAGAGCAGTGTCCAGAATTGACTGCGTGAAAGGACGTGGTGTCGTCTCGGAACCGAGCGACTCCCATTTGGTCACCGTTCGAGCGCCAACGCCCGGACGTTCGGCAAAAGCACGCACGCTGAGACGCAGAGCCCGGCGCAACGCCCGTGCTTCCCGGCCCGTCCAATGAGCCAACGACCCCATCAGCGACCTCCTTTGCACCATGCAACCACTCGCGACGGACAACTACGCCGCAAGTGCCACGGAAGTGCCACACCTGTTCGTTCCCCAGCGATCGGAACTCGACCAGGCTTGACGACAGGTGACAACACATCCACCAGGGCGGGTGCGAGCGTGAAGAGCAGCGGGAAGACGAATGCGATCGTGTTGCTACCCCTCACGATTCAGCTGACTGCGGCCGAGACAGCTGCGCTGAGCACCGTGGCGGTGATGGTCACCTCGGCCGTGGATGCGGCGGTCGTCAACGCGGCAGACCGCGGCCTGCAAAAGCTCCGCCAGGCCGCCGCCAACCACATCCGATGAGGTGCTCACCACTTGCTGCAGAGGAGACGACCATGACTTCAACCCTCAACTCCGGGCCGAGGATCTCAACCGAACTCCGGCACCGGCTGCGCATCCAGTTGGCAGCCGAACACTCGATCAGCGTCACCGAGGCCGACCGGATCATCACCGACACGATCAGCTTCCTCACGGTGTGCGCCACGGACCCGCACGAGCAGTTCCGGCCGAGCAAGCTGGTCGACCTCGGGTGGCACCAGTTCATCCTGAACACCCACGACTACGCCGACTTCTGCGACCGAGTCGCTGGACGATTCATCCACCACGTGCCGGAAGAGTTCCTGGCGCCGGAGCGTCGCGCGACAGCGGACGTTCTCGCCCCTACCGTGGAAGCGATCAAGTCCGCCGGACTGCCCTTTCACGACGAGCTGTGGCTGACCGGTGAAGGACGTTGTTCGCAGTGCCATGCGGGTTGCACCAACTGCGGCCAAGGCGGCGAGGACCCGAACTGAGGAACAGATGAACACCCGCCTTGATTGGCAGGACCTACCTGCGAACGTGCGTGAGGCCGTGGAGGAGCACGCCGGGCCTGTGGTCGGGGCAGAAAGCGCCTCGGTCGGCCGCAACTCGGCCTTCGCAGCCACGCTGACCACTCAAGAAGGGCTGGTGTTCTGCAAAGGCGGCAGGAGTGAGGGGGCGCAAGCGGTGATGCACCGCAACGAAGCGGCCGTGAACCCGTTCCTTCCGGCGGATCTGGCCCCACCGTTGTTGTGGCGCGTCGAGCAGGATGGCTGGCTGTTGCTCGGCTTCCACCACGTTGCAGGGCAGCACGCCGACCTGTCGCCCGGCTCCCCAGATCTCCCGCTGGTGGCGGAAGCCGTCAGGAAGATCGGTGCGATCACCCCTCCCGAGGTGCCTCGACGATCGATCGCCGACCATTGGGACATGGCGCTCGGCGCCGGAACCGTCAGTGATTGGGCAGCACGAGCGCCACAGCACATGCGTGGTTCGAATTTGATCCATTCCGACCTCAACCCGCTGAACATCCTGATCGCCGATGCGGCGCATGTCGTCGACTGGGCTTGGTGGCGGACCGGTGCTGCCTGGATCGACCCCGCGTTCGCTGTCGTGCGGCTCGTGGCTGAAGGTCACGAACCTGCGCAGGCAGAGGAGTGGGCGACGCAGTTCGACGGGTTCCGGGAAGCACCTTCCGAGGCCATCACCGCGTTCGCCGCGTCGCTGGTGTGCCTGTGGGAGCGGAAGTTCGCGGCCACCGACGTCACTCAGGCGGCGCGGAGCTGGGTAGAACACCGCTGCGGCCCCTGTTTCCCGTAGGAAACAGGGGCCGCAGGTCAGGCGTGGAACGTCAGCCCGCCAGGGCGCGCACCCGGCGCAGCACCTCGTCGGCGCCCAGCGTGCGGGCCACCGCGTGCAGGTCCGGGCTCGCCTTCGAGCCGGTCAGGGCGACGCGGATCAGCTGTGCCGCCTCGCGGATCGAGCCGGGGTAGGCGTCCGGGTTCTTCTTGTACTCCTTGGGGTTCGGGGCGAAGCCGTGCTTCGTCGCGAGCTCGCGGATCTGGCCGAACCACTCCTTGCCGTCCTCGAGGTCGGCGTAGCCGTCGGCGAAGTCCGATGCGAAGGCGGAGATCAGCTCCGGGGGCAGGCCGCCGAGGCGCTCGTCCGTGCGGTCGGACACCAGCGGGAAGAGGGACGGGAAGAAGAAGCCGTAGGCCGTGCGGAAGTCCGCCCACTTGCGGAGGTCCTTGCGCGGGTTCGCGACTTCCGGGCCGCGCTCCACCTTCAGGGCGGCGAGGGCTGCGTCGCGCTCCTCCGACAGGACCTTCACCAGTTCGGGGTCGTACTCCGCCGCCCAGGTGGAGACTCGGGTGATGATCTCCTCGCCCGACAGGGTGGCCACGTAGTCGGCGCAGATGTCGTCCAGCTTCACCAGGTCGACCAGGGGGCCCGCCACGCCGCACTCCGCCAGGGAGATCGGGGCCTCCAG
>JASLAV010001017.1 GCA_030146905.1 Lentzea sp.
TTTTCGCATTTCGCGGGTTCACACCTACTGATCCTTCGGAACAACGCGGTGGACCGTGGAAAGCACACGTGAACCACCTCGGCCTCGCCTTTCAGCACCTTGTACGGGAAAGACTTGCGCGGGGCACCTGATTTCGGCAACTGCATCGAGACGTTCCCATCAGTCTCGACGCGCTCCGCGGAAACGGCGCGCGGACGTTCGACGTCGAGGTTCAACACCAGGTCTCGGACGGGCAGATCCGTCCAGGACCTGCATCCAGCCGGAGGAGGTTCAAGATCACCGGCTGGCGACAGGTGACGCCGGAAGACCTCGGCCCGGAGACCGGTCAGAACGATCTCGGTATCGCTCGAGTTCTGAATCACGATCTCGTACACGAGCCCCGGTGTGTAGCCGACCGGCCCGCCTTCACGGGTTCGCTGGTCCTCCCGCTTGTTCGCGCAAGCGTTGACCAGCTTCTCCTTCGCCACCTGCAACTGCGGTGGCCGCAGTCGCGTCGGATGGTGCTGCGGCTCCTGCGACCGCGGTGCAAATGGCTGCGAGGGTTTGCGCTGCGAGGCCTGTGGCTACACAGGCTCGGCCTGCGAGGCCGGTAGCGCGATCACGTGAGACTGGGACCCCGGCAACGACGAATTCTTCTGATGACCCGAGAATTCTCGCGAGAAGCAATCCCGAGGGTCGGTCTGCTGATCACGATCACCGACAGCGTGAGCATGGCGAGCGACGAGTGCTCCAAGCCGAGCGCCGCGAGCGGTCACCGCGTCGAGCAGCTCGAATCAGGTCCGGCTAGCCCTGGGTGGCGGGACGCACAGCGGGTTTGCGGCGTTCCAGCAGCCAGTCCGTGAGCAGCAGCAGGAGCAACGGGCTGAGCCAGACCCCGATGCTCGCGGCGCTGTACTGCATCAGTTCCGCGCTGCCGCCGAAGGTGGTGTCCACCTGGGGCGTGAGCACGATCGTGGCCACCACGTTCACGACTCGGCTCAGGACGATCGACATCGTGAGCGCGAAGCTGCGTGACATCCACCTCCGGTGTTCGCCGTAGCGGCGCTGACGGGCCATCCGCAGCCCGATGACCGTGACCGCGAGCCACAGCACCGAGCCCACCAGGTTGGCGACCTGCACGGAGGGGCCGGCCGCGGTGTGCCAGCCGATGTACAGGCCCAGCAGCCCGGCGGGCACCACCCCGCCGAAGACGTAGACCCGGCCGGTGAGCCGGTGCCCGCGCCGGTGCTGCGTGCGGAACGCCGGCCAGATCTGGAAGCAGGCTGTCGTCATCGCGACGGTGCCGAACAGGACGTGCGCGACGAGCAACGGGTAGTAGAGGTGGTTGCCCTCCGGCGGTTCCAGGCGGGACAGGGTCGGGTCGAAGGTCAGGTAGGGCGGCACGGAGAAGGCCAGGAACGCCGCGGCCACCAGCAGCAGCGGCACGATCCAGGGGCGGCGCCACCAGGTCTGGGCACGGCGAGGCGGAGTCGTGGGAGGTGCGTTCGTCGTGTGGGTCATGGCGATCCGTTCGTGGTGAGGCCGGCCGGAAACTATGTACACCATACATAGAAACGTATGACGTACATAGTTTTAGAATGGCGGTCACTCCACGACGGGATGGCGAATGGCGACACGAGCCAGCAAGGACCCTGACCTGCAGCGCAGCCTCACGCTGCTGTGGTCGGGGCACTCCAGGGGCCAGCGCGGGCCCCGGCCGAAGCTCACCGTGGCGCAGATCGCGGACGCGGCCGTCCGGATCGCGGACGCCGACGGCCTGGACGCCCTGTCGATGCAGCGGATCGCCGCCGAGCTCGGCTACTCGACGATGTCGATCTACAACCACGTCCCGAGCAAGGACCTGCTGCTGGAGGTCGTGGCCGACGTCGCGGCCGGGCAGCCACCCGAGCTCGACGACACGGGAGACTTCCGGCACGCGGTCCGGCAGTGGGTCGGCGCGTTGTGGAACGGCTTCCAGACCCGCCCCTGGCTGCTGCGCGTCCCGCTCGACCACGCACCGATAGGCCCCAACCAGCTCGCGTGGCTCGACCGCCTGTTGCGGCCCCTGCTGGCGGCCGGGCTGGTGGGCGGCGAGGCGAGGGCGGCAGCCCTGCACCTGACCGCAGTCGTGCGCGGCACAGCGCAGATCAGCATGGACATGACCAGCGCGCGCAAGGCCGCCGACGGATCACCGCACAACGAAGCCGAACTGGCACACGCACTCGCCGAGCTCATCGATCCCGGCACCTACCCCGCGCTGGCGGCCGTCCACGCCGCCGAGACCAGCGACCGCCCTGCACCCGAGCAGGTCAGCGGGGAAGCACTGCCCCTCGAACTCAGCTTCGGGGTGGACCGGTTCCTCGACGGGATCCAGAACTGGGTGGCGGCACGGCCGTTGCCGTGATCGTGCGGCCCTGCAGGCCGGCGATCACGGTCTCGACGAGGAAGCGGTAGCTGCGGTTCACATCCCGCGGCAGCCCGAACCCACCGGCGCTCTCCAGGCTGGCGAAGCCGTGGATCGCCGAGCGCAGCGCACGAGCGGCGTCGGCTCCACGAGCGCCGCGCAACCCGAAGCCCGCGAGGACGTCGAAAAGCGCCCGGATCGACTCGTCGGCCACACGGCGATGTTCATCGTCGTCCGGCGCGCGCACGGAAGCCGCGTAGCGACCGGGATGGTCGAGCGCCCAGCGGCGGTAGGCGTCGGCGAACGCGTGGATCGCGTCGGGACCGGACCTGCCCACGGCCGACCTGGTGACCACCTCGCCGATCTCGCGCGCGGTGTGCACGGCGATGCCGCGCCGCAGGGCGTCCAGGGAGCCCACGTGCTTGTAGAGCGAGGGCGTCCGCACGCCGAGCCGTTTCGCGAGCAGGCCCATCGTGAGCCCTTCGAAGCCGACCTCGTCGGCCAGTGCCGCTCCGGTCTCGACGACCACGGCCGGGGTCAGACCGGCTCTAGGCACCGGTGTTCACCTGCGGGAAGTCCGGCGTCACGGGAACCACCTCCACCCTCGTTGACATCGCTGGCTAATGACGTTAGCTTATGGCTAACAGCATTAGCCACACCGGAGGACCGCATGACCGAGCACCTGACCGTCAACGGCAAGAAGATCGCCTACGAGGTGACGGGGCAGGGGCCCCTCGTCGTTCTGGCTCACGGCATCGGCGACAGCCGGCACTCCTACCGCTTCGTCGCTCCGGCACTGGTCGCGGAGGGCTACCGGGTGGCGAACGTCGACCTCCGCGGCTGCGGTGACTCCGACCTCGGCTGGGACGGCTACAGCCGCACCGACATCGCGGGTGACCTGGTCGCCGTCGTGCGCGAACTGGGTGGTCCCGCGGTGGTCGTCGGCCATTCGATCAGCGGCGGTGCCGCCACCATCGCCGCCGCCACGGCACCCGACCTGATCGCCGGTGTCGTCGAGCTGGCGCCGTTCACCCGCGCGCAGTCCGTGGACCTCGTGGGGCTC
>JASLAV010000304.1 GCA_030146905.1 Lentzea sp.
TGGGCTTCTCGCTGCGCTGGGTGCTGGGCGCGCTGGTGTTCGTGCTGGGAGTGCAGGGCGCGAACGGCGGGACCACCTCGACGGTGGCCGGTTCCGCCCTCGCGCCGCAGCTGGACGCCAGGTCCCGTGCGGTGTTCGGCATGCCGCTCGAGTCGCTGACCCCGGCGGCGGTGGCGAAGGTCCTCGCCGACGACCCTGCGGACTACCAGTCGGTCGGGGCGACCCGGTACGCCGTGGCCTGCGGTGACCAGCCGACCCGTTCGGCGGCCTGGTACAAGCGGCTGTCCGACCAGCAGGGCCCGCAGTACCCGCTCTTCGGCTGGCAGTACGGCCTGAGCGAACCGTGCGCCTTCTGGTCCGACGCCCCGCGCCAGGAGCTGCCGGCGCTGCCGGCGGAGGTGGCCGGCCGGGTGCTGGTCGTGCAGGGCGAGCTCGACCCGCAGACCGGGTACGAGCAGGCCAGGTCCGCGGTTCGCGCGGCGCCGGGCGTCAGCCTGGTGTCGGTGGCGGACAGCCCCTTCCACGCCCAGTACGCCGCGGCGGGCAACCCCTGCGTCGACGGCATGGTGAACGTGTTCCTGCTGCGGAACTCGCGTCCTGGCAACGTCACCTGCCCCGGTGTCCCGCTGCCGAACGAGACCGAGGTCCACCCGGTCCCCGGTCCGGTCCAGACGCCGGGGGCCACTGCCTCGGTGGCCACGTCGTCGCCGTTGCCCGCACTGCGCGAGTCGATGCGGGAGAAGATCAACGAGATCAACGCGCCGGTCCGCTGACCGCGCTGATCGGGAAGGCTGTGCGGCGTCGATCCCCTGACGCCGCACAGCCCTTTCCCCGCCCCAGTGTCATTGGTAGGAGACCATCGAGGGTTTCGGTTCGTAGGCCATGGTCTGCTGCGGCGTGAGCATCGGCTTGTCCTCGTCGTAGAAGTTCTTCCAGCCCATCGGCAGGTCGCTCGGCCGGGCTCCCACGACGGACTCCCACGTGGACACCTTCTGACCGGTCGTGCCCTGGCCGTCCATGTGGATCAGCAGCTGCACCTCGTCACGGGTGGTGTCGAGCGACTTCTCGTCGCGGATCATCGTCAGCTGGAACTGGTGCACCACGAGCAGCTTCTGCGGCAGGGACTTCGCCGCGGTCAGGTCGGCGAGCCACGCCGAGACCTCGTTGACCTCCGAGGCGTCGACACCGCCGATCTGCTGCAGCGGCACCTGGTTCGGCCCGAGCTTCCACTCGGGGTCGACGGCCAGGCCGACGTGGGGCATCTCGAGCAGCGGCGCGTACCGCTTGGCCTGGTCCAGCAGGCGCGCCCTGCCCGGCTGCAGGTCCAGGATCACGTAGAGGCCTTCCTGCCCCGCCCTGTCCACCCACGGGCGCAACGACTCGACATCGGCCTCGCTCGAGTAGTCGCCGTCGGGGCCGGGGGAGCCCTGGGCGACGGTGACGATGATCTCCAGGCTCGGCACGACGGGGACGTCGCTGAGCGGGTCGTACTCGGCCGCCAGCTTCTTGGCGCGGGCGATGGTGGCTTCGAGGTCCTGCTCGCCGAGCGCTCCGAGCGCGGGGCCCGCCGGGTGGCCGTAGAGGCAGACCAGCATCCTGCCGGGGAAGAGGACCTGCCCACCGCCGGGCAGCTGACGACCACCGCGGACCGCCGTGTCGACCCGCTTGCGCAACCGGTCCGGCGGACCGAAGTCCTCGCCCAGCGCCAGCAGCGCCGCGGACGGCTCCGCGCGCAAGGCGTCGATCGCGGCCTGGTCGCTCCTCGGGTCGGCACCGCGCAGTTCGACGACCCGCGCTCCCGCCGCCCGCGCCGTGGCGACCGCGGCGGCGTTGTCCCGGCCGGTGTCCGCCAGCACCGTCACGTCCACGGGCTGGGGGCGCTCGACGGACGGCAGCCCGGCGGGCAGGTCCGTGATCGTGGCACCGTCCTGCGGAGCGTCGATCCCGACCACCTCCGGCTTGTCCGACCATGCGTCGACCTCGCGGCGGGCGTCGGCGCCGACGGTGAGCACCACCTGCGGTGACAGTCGCTTCACCTCGTCGCGCACGGCGGCAACGGCCTGCTCGTTCCCGGCGGGGACCTGGAGCACCGGTACGCCCAACCGCTCCGCGACAGCACCCGCACCGGTCGAGGCCGTGCGGTCCGCCTCCGCGGCCACCGCCACGACGGGCGCGCTGCGGAACAGGGCCGAGCTCACGGCGATCGCCGACTCCGCGCCGGGCCGGGCTTTCAACACGGTTGTCTTCTCGGCAGGTGCGGACACCTGGGCCGTCACCGCGCCGGCGGTCCCGTTGTGCGTGAGTTCAAGCGGTCCGCCGGTGCTGCTCGTCATCACCAAGGACACCGCCACGGCGAGACGCCAACGTTTGCGCGTCGATGCGCGCCGTGCAGTCGCAACGGTTCGAAAAGGCTCCTGGTCAGCGCGTTCCGTCACATCGACCGTCCCATGTGGATAGTGTCGTCCGCGGCGGGTTCGTCCCACTGCACGCGGGAGGCCCGGTGGAGGGCCGAATCCTCATCGACACGCCGTGACCACCCGAAAGTGGGCATCGCATCGGCGTGCTCCCCTCAGGCTGGACACCTGATTCACACAGGATCCTCACAAGTGACCACGAAGATCACCGCATGAAGCGGA
>JASLAV010001066.1 GCA_030146905.1 Lentzea sp.
GCCGCACGGGCTCTCCCGCACCGACGAGTTCGTCACCGTCAGGTTCTGCACGGTGATGTCGCTGTTGTTCGGGAACTCCGACCGCGCGGCCAGGCGGATCTCCCCGCCGCCGGACACGGTTCCGCTCTGCGCCGCGAGGACCACGTTGGTGCAGTTCTCGACCAGCACCGCGTTGTTCCCGGTGTTCGCGAGGTCGAGCCGGTCGATCGTCAGCCCGCCGCTCTCC
The DNA here is from genome assembly GCA_030146905.1 of Lentzea sp. The sequence goes on from JASLAV010001066.1 coordinate 227, forward strand.
GACACGCAGAACACGCCGCGGCCGCCACCCCGCGCGCGGACGGTGCCGACCCGCACGTTGGTGGGGTAGCCGTTCCCGACGCGGCCGTTGCGGTTGGCCGTGCGGAAGGCCGCGTACCCGGTGCCGGCTCCGGCGTTCTCCGCGTCCACGGTGCCGACGGTGGCATTGATCGTCTCGTTGAGCAGCAACCCGGACTCGCCGACGCTCCGCGCGGTCACCGTGCCGATCGAGAGCCCGTCCACCCCGTAGGTCTCGACGGCGTGGCTGCTCGCGCCCGAGACGTAGACGTTGTCGATCCGGATGTTGCGGCTGCGGACGCTGGTGTCGCCGCGGTTGTCGACGCGCACACCGAGACCTCCGGAGAGGCGCATGTCGATCTGCCCGAGGACCACGTTGTCGACGTTGCGCAGGAAGATCCCGTACAACGGCCGGCCGGTCACCGAGAGGTGGCCGACTTCGACGTCGCGGGCGCCCCTGGAGTAGATCGGCGCCTGGTCGCCGGAACCGGAGCCGGTGACATTGATGGTGCCGCAGACGTCGATCCCGGTGTAGCTCGGCAACGAGATGCGGGAACCCGCGCTCACGGAACCGTTGCCGCGCACGAGAACCCACTGCTTGGAAGTGCGGCCCGCGCTGAGGCTCGAGATCGCCGCCTGGACGGCCGAGCGCATGTCGGTTCCCGTGTAGACGGTCCGGCCGCCGTTGCGGGCGGTCCACGTGCTGCCGCTGAGCACGGCGTCGGCGTTGTAGGTGCGGTCGCCGCAGGCCAGGGCGTGCGGATCGGTGTCGGCCGAGGCCGTGGTGACCCCTCCGAACACCGTCGCGGCGACGACCGCGCCCACGTGCCACCTGGTGAGGAACATGGCAGATCTCCCTCGGGACGGGGGAAGCAGGGATTGCCTCACTCGGCGGCGACGCTAACGTCGAACCGGATGTTCGACGACGCGCTGATCGAATTCGTCGATGCCCACTCCCGTCGTTCCGCCAGGACACCACGTCTCAATTGGCGGCCGTGTGAGTAGTGTGGAACGTTATCGACAACGATTGACACGACCCTGAGACGCACGGGAGTCTTCGGCTCCGACACAACTGGACTCCGGGACGACGACCTCTGCGACGATCCGGCGGACCGCCGCAGCACCCGCGCAGCCGGGACCCGCCGTGGGCAGGCGGCACCGGTCCCGGCTGCGCACCCGGTTCGGCGACGAGGTGCCCGGAAAAACGCGTGGGAGAGCATCCCTTGGCACAGTTCGCGAACCCGATTCTGCCCGGTTCCCACCCCGATCCGTCGGTGTGCAGGGCCGGAGACGACTACTACCTGGTCACCTCGACGTTCGAGTACTTCCCCGGACTGCCGCTGTACCACAGCCGCGACCTGGTGCGCTGGCGACAGCTCGGGCACGTCCTGGACCGCCCGTCGCAGCTGCCGTTGCAGGGTGTGCGGGCCTCCGGCGGGCTCTACGCGCCGACGATCCGGCACCACGACGGCGTGTTCTACGTGGTGTGCACGCTCGTCGGCGGCACGCGCGAGAGCGGCAACTTCGTCGTGACCGCCACCGACCCGGCGGGCGAGTGGTCGGAACCGCACTGGCTGCCGGAGGCCGACGGCTTCGACCCGTCGCTGTTCTTCGACGACGACGGCCGCGCGTGGTGGACGGCGACCCGCGAGATCGAGAACGGCCACACCGAGGTCTACCTGCGCCAGTTCGACCCGGCGAAGCTGTCGCTGGTGGGCGAGGAGCACGTGCTGTTCCACGGCGCCCTGCGCGACGCGGTGTGGGCCGAGGCGCCGCACCTGTACAAAGTGGACGGACGTTACGCGCTGGTGTGCGCGGAGGGGGGCACCGACTTCGAGCACTGCGTGGTCGTGGCGTTCTCCGACGCCGTCACGGGGCCGTACCGCGGCTCCAAGCTCAACCCCGTGCTGACCCACCGCCACCTCGGCCGCTCGCACCCGATCGCGGCGGTCGGCCACGCCGACTTGGTGCGCACGCAGAACGACCAGTGGTACGCGGTGTTGCTCGCGGTCCGCCCGTACGGCGGCTACTACTACAACCTGGGCCGTGAGACCTTCCTCGTCCCGGTGTCGTGGGAGGCCGACGGGCCGGTGTTCACCCCCGGCACCGGACGCGTCGAGGAGTCCTACCCCGTTCCGGACCTGCCCGCGCACCCGTGGCCGGCGCCGCCGGAGCCGTTCTCGACGCCGGAGCTGGGCGGCGAGTGGATGTTCCTGCGCACGCCGGAGTCGCCGTTCTGGTCGCTGACCGACCGCCCCGGTCACCTGCGGTTGCGGGTGCGCCCGGAGTCGATCACCGAGCCGGTCAGCCCGAGCGTCGTCCTGCGCCGCCAGCAGCACCAGGACTTCCACGTCTCGTGCGTGCTGGAGTTCACGCCGGACGGGCCGTCGGAAGCCGCCGGTCTGGTGCTGCGGCAGAACGACGACCACCACGTCCGGTTGCTGCTCGGCGCCGGGGGAGAGGTCACGCTCGTACTGCGCGCGGGAGGACGTGACGAGGTGCTGGCCAGGGCCGAGGCCGGCGGCTCCGTCGTGAGGCTGGGCTTCGAAGCGCGCGGGCAGAGCCACCAGGCGCTGATCGCGACGGGGTCCGCGGTGTGGCGGCCGCTGGGAGAACCGTTCGACGGCAGGGTGCTCAGCACGCCCGTC
>JASLAV010000573.1 GCA_030146905.1 Lentzea sp.
AAATGGCGAAGTACGCGGCTCCGGGACAGCCCGACAGCGTGGTCACCTACCGCGACCGGTACGACCACTTCATCGGAGGCGAGTACGTACCGCCGGCCAAGGGCGGGTACTTCGCCAACCCGACCCCGGTCACCGGTGAGGCGTTCACCGAGATCGCCCGCGGCACCGCGGAGGACGTCGACCGCGCGCTCGACGCGGCCCACGGCGCCGCCCGCGCGTGGGGCAGGACCTCGCCCGCCGAGCGCGCGAACGTGCTGAACAAGATCGCCGACCGCGTGGAGGCCAACCTCGATGCGCTCGCGGTCGCGGAGACGTGGGAGAACGGCAAGCCGATCCGCGAGACCCTGGCCGCGGACCTGCCGCTCGCGGTCGACCACTTCCGCTACTTCGCGGGGGTGATCCGCGCCCAGGAGGGCGGCATCTCGCAGATCGACGAGGACCTCGTCGCCTACCACTTCCAGGAGCCGCTCGGGGTCGTCGGCCAGATCATCCCGTGGAACTTCCCGTTGCTCATGGCGACGTGGAAGCTCGCGCCCGCGCTCGCGGCGGGCAACGCGGTCGTGCTGAAGCCGGCCGAGCAGACCCCGGCGTCGATCCACGTGCTGATGGAGCTGATCGCCGACCTGATCCCGCCGGGTGTGTTGAACGTCGTCAACGGTTTCGGCGTCGAGGCCGGCAAGCCGCTCGCGTCCTCGCGCCGCGTCGCGAAGGTGGCGTTCACCGGCGAGACGACGACCGGCCGGCTGATCATGGAGTACGCCAGCGAGAACATCATCCCCGTCACGCTGGAGCTCGGCGGCAAGTCGCCGAACGTGTTCTTCGCCGACGTCGCCTCGCAGCGGGACGCCTTCTACGACAAGGCCCTCGAAGGCTTCACGATGTTCGCGCTGAACCAGGGCGAGGTCTGCACCTGCCCGTCGCGCGCGTTGATCCAGAGCGAGATCTACGACCAGTTCCTCGGCGACGCCCTGGAGCGCACCAAGGCGGTCAGGCAGGGCCACCCGCTCGACACCGCGACGATGATCGGCGCGCAGGCGTCCAACGACCAGCTCGAGAAGATCCTGTCGTACATCGACATCGGCAGGCAGGAGGGCGCCCGCGTGCTGACCGGCGGCGAGCGCGCCGACCTCGGCGGCGAGCTGTCCGGCGGCTACTACGTGACGCCGACGGTCTTCGAGGGCGACAACAAGATGCGGATCTTCCAGGAGGAGATCTTCGGGCCGGTCGTCGCGGTCACGCGGTTCTCCGACTACGACGACGCCATGAAGACCGCCAACGACACCCTGTACGGCCTCGGCGCGGGCGTGTGGTCGCGCGACGGCGCCGTCGCCTACCGCGCGGGCCGCGACATCCAGGCGGGCCGGGTGTGGGTGAACAACTACCACGCCTACCCGGCGCACGCGGCGTTCGGCGGCTACAAGCAGTCCGGCATCGGCCGCGAGAACCACCGCGTGATGCTCGACCACTACCAGCAGACCAAGAACCTGCTCGTCAGCTACTCCCAGAACGCCCAGGGCTTCTTCTGATGCCCCGCGTGGCACTGACCCCGGAGGCGGCGGAGGTTCTCCGCCGCCTGCGGGCCGACCACGGCGAGCTGATGTTCCACCAGTCCGGCGGCTGCTGCGACGGCTCCGCCCCGATGTGCTACCCCGCCGGGGAGTTCCGCACGGGGTCGTCCGACGTCCACCTCGGTGACGTCGTGGTGGACTCCTCCGCGATACCGGTGTGGATGTCCGCGGCGCAGTTCGAGCACTGGAGCCACACGCACCTGACGATCGACGTGGTGCCCGGCCGTGGGAGCGGTTTCTCGCTGGAAGCACCACTGGGAGTGCGCTTTCTGGTCCGGTCCCGGCTGCTCTCGGACGACGAGGTCCAGCACCGCACTACCATGCGCGCATGACCGTCCAATGCGGATGCTGCGGAGCCGAGATCACGTGCACGGACCGCATCGACTACCGGCTGAACCGTCCGGAGCAACTGATCGGCGTGCCCGGCGAGCGGCTCGCCGCGCCGACGGGCGGGCTGCTCGTCGGACCGGACGGTGACTCCTACATCCGTTGTCTGCTCCCGGTTCAGCTGACCGGGGGAACAGAGCTCGTGTTCGGCGCGTGGATGCAGATCAGCAAAGTCGACGCGATGTACGCCCACGCCGTGTGGGACAACGACAGCGAATACGCGAACCTGCGCGTGGCCGGCAGGTTCGCGAACGTCATCAAACCGTGGGACCTGCTCGGTGTGCGCGCCGAGGCCGCCGTGCTCAACGCCGACGAGCTGCCGTACTACACCTCGCACCCGCTGCTGGAACGGGAGTGGGACCGCGACGAGGTGCTGAGCCGCATCCGCCACCCGTTGCCCGTCCCCGTGCGCGAGAAGTTCGGCGAAGTGTGGACGATCGAACGCACCGAGGGCATGCGCTGCGTGATCAACGGCCGCACCGTCCGCTTCTCCAGCCCCGGCCGCTCGGTGAGCATCGACGTCTACGCGGACCTCACGGACGGCAGCCCGAGCGACTTCCTGGGCGCGGTGCTCGACGGCTACCCGGCGACCGCCGAGCACTCCGTGGAACACGACGGCGAAGAGCTGCGGCACGCGTTCTGGCTCAGCGAGGTGATCGACGGCCACGAGGAGCAGGTGTTCCACGGGCACGTCGTCCGGCGCGGCACGATGCTGTCCGTGCGCTGCGTCTACCGCTACCCCGTCGACCGGGTGTGGGCCCAGCACGTGCTCAACAGCGTCCGGTACGCCGGGTGACGGCCTGCGCGTGCTGCGGCGCCGAGGTCGACGAGTCCGGCGCCATCGACCTGGACCTCGGCCCGCCGGCCGGCTCGGACGGTGCGCGGCGCCTCGCGGGCGGCTCCGTGCTGCTGGGCGACGAGGCACACGTCCGGTGCGTACTGCCCGTCGAGCTGACCGGCGACCTGGAACTGTGGTTCGGCGCGTGGATGCGGGTCTCCGCCGAGGAAGCCCGGCGCGCGGCCGCGGCGTGGGGCGATCCATCCCTGCGGCTGACCGGCACGTTCGCGCACGACATCAAGCCGTGGGACGACCTGGACGGCGCCGAGGTGGTCGCGGAGGTGGTGGAGCCCGGCTCACCGCCCGAGCTCGTCGCGCACCCGTTGCTCGGCACGACCTGGGACCGCGACCGGGTGCTGAGCGCGTTGCCGGTGGAGCTGCCGATCTCCATCCGGCAGAGGCTGCGAGGCCTGTGGAGCATCGAACGGACCGCGGGCACCACCCCGCACCTGCTCCCGGAGGGCCTGCGGTTCGCGGGTCCCGGCCGCACGGTCTTCGTCGACACGCTCAAGGCGCCCGGTGTGCCCGCCGACCGGTTCCTCGCGAGTGCGCTGGAGAACGCCCCGCACGTGCCCGCCGACCGGCAGTGGTCGGCCAAGGACGGCGTCGAGCTGCGGCACGCCCTGTGGCTCACCGCCGACCGGCACGAGTTCTACGGCCACGTCGCCCGGTTCGGAGAACTGCTGATCGTCACGTGCGTGTACGACGACCCCGCAGACCACGCCTGGGCGCGGCACGTGCACAACAGCGTCCGCTACGGAGCCTGACCGAACGTCAGCCGCATGTCGTCCAGCGCGACGCTCACCAGCGGTGTACGACCCGTCAGGTAGCCCAGCGGCCCGCTGACCGGGACCATCCACCCGGTCCTGACCAGGCGAACACGCCCGGACATGGCCGCGTGGGCGCGCACGTCCCTGCCGTCGAGGTGTTGCGCGGTGGGGCCCGCGAACCTCCAGCGGCCGGGCAGCGCCACACCGCCGGTGACCGCGACCGCCGCGATCGACGACCCCTCGCCGAAGCGGGCGAGCTGCTTCGGGATGGCCCACAGCTCGCGGCCGCCCTGCCGGGACGCCTCGCTGTCGACCCAGATCTGCGGCACCGACACGGCCACCGAGCCGCGGTCCCGCACCGGCACGGCCACGAGCAGCTCGTCGTAGGTGAGCACGCTGCCCGGTTCGTACGACACGAACGCCACGGCCACGAAGACGTTGCCCGCCAGGGCGATGAGCCGCGCGCCGGAGGGCAGGTGCTCACGCGGGACCTGGTCGCGGGGAACTCGGAACACGGAGATCACAGCAGATCCCCGCATGTGCCACGGTTCGGGTGGGTACCGCACGCCATGACCGTACCGTGATCACGAGACCACCGCGGGCCCACCCGCCGCACCACGATCGCAACGTCAGGGAAATCCCAAGTTTGTGCGAGTGAACTGGACCACTCACCGGCCCGGACTCACGATTCCCGCCATGAACGTCCTGCTGGCATTCGCGCTCACCGCGAGTCTCACGTCGCCGGTGCACCTGCCCCCGACAGCACCGTGCCCGGAGAACGTCCCCGCCGGCACCACCTGCTACGAGGGCCGGGACACCAACGGCGCGTACTACACGATCGCCGTGCCGAAGAAGTGGAACAAGACGCTGGTCGTGCACTCGCACGGCGGTCCCGACCTCGGCGACCCCACGCCCGAGCGCACCCGTGACGACCTGAACCGCTGGGCCGTCATGGTGAAGGAGGGCTACGCGTGGGCGGGCACGTCGTACCGGCGCGGCGGCTACGGCACGCGGATGGCCGCCGAGGACACCGACAACCTGCGCAAGAAGGTCAGCGCGATGCTGAAGCCGCACAAGGTGTTCCTCCACGGGCAGTCGTGGGGCGGCAACGTCGCGGCCAAGACCATCGAGCTGTACAAGGGCTATGACGCGGCACTGCTCACCAGCGGCGTCATGGCCGGCGGCTCGCGCGGCTACGACTACCGCGTCGACCTGCGCGCGGTCTACCAGTACTACTGCGGCAACCACCCGCGCCCGTCCGAGGTGCAGTACCCGCTGTGGCAGGGCCTGCGCGCCGACTCCACCATGACGACCGCGGGCCTGCGCGGCCGCATCGAGGAATGCCTTGGCACAGCGGGCAGCCGCACGCCCGAACAGCAGCAGAAGCTCAACGACATCCTCACGGTCACCAAGATCCCCGAGGAGACGCTGAACTCGCACCTGAACTTCGCGACGTTCACGTTCCGCGACATCGTGCACAACCGCCTGGGCGGCAGGAACCCGTTCAGCAACACCGGTGTCGTCTACAAGGGCTCCCACGACGACGAGGCGCTGAACGCGGGCGTCGAACGCTTCGCGGCCGACCCGGCCGCACGAGCCGAGCTGGCCCACGACAGCGACCTGACCGGCAAGATCGACATCCCGGTGCTGTCGCTGCACGCGATCGGCGACCCGACGGCGTTCGTCGAGCACGAGTCGGCCTACCGCGACACCGTGCTCAAGGCGGGTCGCTGGTACAACCTCGTGCAGACCTTCACGACCGAGGCGACGCACAGCGCGCTCAGCGACTCCGAGTACGCGGCGGCCATGCACTCGCTGGAGGCGTGGGAGAAGCACGGCGTGCGCTCCAACCCGTTCCTGATCGCGGCCTCCTGTCCGGTCCACGACAGGAAGTACGGCACGGGTTGCTTCTTCGACCCGCGGTACCGGCCGGCCTCCTACGAGTCACGGGTCGTACCTCGCCAGTGAGGCCTTGACCTCCATCGTGCTGGAGGTACGACGATCTCGGGCATGAGCGAGACAACCGAGATCGAGAAGCTCGTCGCCACCGTCGAGCACTCGCAGCAGAACGAGCTCGCGGAGGAGTTCATCGACCTCTTCCGCGAGGACGCGATCTGGAC
>JASLAV010001128.1 GCA_030146905.1 Lentzea sp.
CGCCGCCCAGGTGGAGACTCGGGTGATGATCTCCTCGCCCGACAGGGTGGCCACGTAGTCGGCGCAGATGTCGTCCAGCTTCACCAGGTCGACCAGGGGGCCCGCCACGCCGCACTCCGCCAGGGAGATCGGGGCCTCCAGGGCCTCTGCCAGGGGGAGGTCCGCCAGGCGGGCGTTCACCAGGCCGCGCATGTAGTACTGGACGGCCTCCGCCGGGAAGCCCGCCTCGATGAAGAACTCGACGGACGCCTCGGGGTCCTTGCGCTTCGACAGCTTGCGGCGGGAGCCGCCCTGCTGCTTCATCAGCGGCGCGATGTGGGCGTACTCGACGCGCTCGAAGCCCAGTGCGTCGAACAGCTGCAGGTGGGTCGGGACCGACGAGATCCACTCCTCGCCGCGGATCACCAGGTTCACGCGCATCAGGTGGTCGTCCACGGCGTGCGCGAAGTGGTAGGTGGGCAGGCGCGGGCTCTGGTCGGAGGCCTTGAGGATCACCACGTCGTTGCGGTTGGCCTCGTGCTCCAGCTCGCCGCGGATCGCGTCGGTGAACTTCGCGCGCTCCCCCGCCTTGCCCGGCGAGCGGAAGCGGACGACGTACGGGCGGCCGGCGTCCAGGGCTTCCTGGACCTCCTCGGCGGTCTTGTCGCGCCAGATCGCCCAGCGGCCGTAGTAGCCGGTGGGGAGCTTGGTGGCCTGCTGGCGCGCGGTGATGTCCGCCAGCTCTTCCTTCGTGGCGAAGCACAGGTACGCCTTGTCGGCGCGCAGCAGCTCTCGCACGTAGGTCAGGTAGATCTGCTCGCGCTGCGACTGGTGGTACGGGCCGTAGGCGCCGGTCGAGCCCGCCTCGTCCGGTTCGATGCCGAAGTAGGTGAAGGCCTTGGTGAACTGCTCGACGGCGCCGGCGACCTCGCGGGCCTGGTCGGTGTCCTCGACCCGGACGATGTACGAGCCGCCGGAGTGGGAGGCGATGTCGCGGTCGATCATGCCGACGTACAGGCCGCCGATGTGCAGGAACCCGGTCGGCGACGGCCCCAGGCGGGTGACCTTCGCGTCCTCACCCAGCCCGCGAGGCGGGTACTGCTCCTCCCAGAAGGACGGCTCGGGCAGGTCCGAGGGGAACAGGGCGTCGACGACGGCACGGTCGAGCATCGCTGAGGGTCTCCAAAACCGGGGAAAGAAAGTCCTCCCAGGTTATCAATGCACTACCCCGGGGAACGCCACTGGGCATGAAGGCAGTCACTTGGCACGGCAAACGCGACGTCCGGGTCGACACGGTGCCCGACCCCGTCCTCAAGGAGCCGGAGGACGTGATCGTGAAGATCACGTCGAGCGGCATCTGCGGCTCGGACCTGCACCTCTACGAGGTGCTCGGACCCTTCCTCACCGAGGGCGACATCCTCGGGCACGAGCCCATGGGGATCGTCGAGGAGGTCGGTTCGCAGGTCACCAGCCTCAAGCCCGGTGACCGGGTGGTGATCCCGTTCAACGTCTCCTGCAACCACTGCGTGATGTGCAACCAGGGCCTGCAGAGCCAGTGCGAGACCACGCAGGTCAGGGAGCACGGGTCGGGCGGTGCGCTGTTCGGGTACACGAAGCTCTACGGCCAGGTCCCCGGCGGGCAGGCCGAGTACCTGCGGGTCCCGTTCGGCAACACGCTGCCGATCAAGGTCCCGGACGGGCCGCCGGACGACAGGTTCGTCTACCTCAGCGACGTGCTGCCCACGGCGTGGCAGGCGGTGCAGTACGCCGACGTGCGCGAAGGCAGCATCGTCGCCGTCCTCGGCCTCGGCCCCATCGGTGACATGGCGTGCCGGGTGGCCATGCACAAGAACGCGCGCGTCATCGGCATCGACCTCGTCCCCGAACGGCTCGCGCGGGCCAAGGCGCGCGGGGTCGAGACGATCGACCTGCGCGGTGCCGGGAAGCGCCTCACCGAGGTCGTCCTCGACCTCACGAACGGGCGCGGGCCGGACGCGGTGATCGACGCGGTCGGCATGGAGGCCCACGGCGCCCCGGTCGGGAAGATCGCCCAGCAGCTCACCGGTCTGCTGCCGGACACGATGGCCCAGAAGCTCATGAAGGAAGCGGGCGTCGACCGGCTCAAGGCCCTGTACAGCGCGATCGACATGGTGCGCAGGGGCGGGACGATCTCGATCGTCGGCGTCTACGGCGGCATGGCGGACCCGATGCCGATGCTGACGCTGTTCGACAAGCAGATCCAGCTGCGGATGGGTCAGGCGAACGTGTGGCGCTGGGTGCCGGAGATCCTGCCGCTGCTCACGGACGACGACCCCCTCGGCACGCAGGACTTCGCCACGCACCGCATCCCTCTCGATGAGGCCCCTCAGGCGTACGAGACCTTCCAGAAGAAGAACGACGGCATGGTCAAAGTGCTGCTCAAACCTTGATCGGCATATCCTGCCCCGCATGGCCAAGTACCTCGACGTCCACCCGGTCAACCCGCAGAAGCGCGCCATCGACCAGGCCGTGCGGATCCTGCAGGAGGACGGCCTGATCGCGTACCCGACGGACTCCTGCTACGCGCTCGGCTGCCGCCTGGGCAACAAGGACGGCATCGACAGGATCCGGGAGATCCGCAAGCTCGACGACAAGCACCACTTCACGCTGATGTGCGAGAACTTCGCGCAGCTCGGCCAGTTCGTGGTGGTCGACAACGCGGTGTTCCGCGCGATCAAGGCCTCCACGCCCGGCGGCTACACCTTCATCCTGCCCGCCACGAAGGAGGTGCCGCGCCGGATGATGCACGCGAAGAAGAAGACGGTCGGCGCGCGCATCCCGGACCACGTCGTGACGCAGGCGTTGCTGGCGGCGATGGGCGAACCGCTGCTCACGTCGACGCTGCTGCTCCCGGACGAGGCGGAGCCGCTGGTCGACGGCTGGGAGATCAAGGACCGGCTGGACCACGTGGTGGACGCGGTGATCGACTCCGGGGAATGCGGCACCACGCCCACCACGGTGGTGGACTTCTCCGGCGGCGAGGCCGAGATCATCCGCTACGGCGCGGGCGACCCAGCCAGGTTCGAGTAGGTCCTGGTGGTGTGGCCCGGCAACGTTCCGGGCCACGCCATCAGGAGACGACCAGCGCGTAGTCGGCGTCGGTCGCGGAGGTCTCGACGTGCCCGTCGACGTTGACGGCGGTCGCGATCACCTCGATGGTCCAGGTACCGGCGGCCGCCGTCTGCAGGAGCACGTTCTCCACGGTGTCGACGGTGTTCGCGGCGCCGCCGGGCGTGGACCAGTTGCCGGCCAGCAGGCCGTTGTTGCCCCAGTAGACCGTGCCGTCGGGGGCGGTGACCTTCAGCGTGAGGTCGTTGACGGTCGCCTTGGTCGCGGTCGGCGAGCCGGCGGGGTCGGTGTAGGCGAGCGTCGCCCGCAGCGGCGTCTGGCCGTCGGACGTGAAGGTGTAGCTGCGCGTCTGGCCGGTCGTGACGAGGTCGGTCTCGTTCACGAGGACCGGCAGCTTCCACCCGTTGGCCTTCGCGCGGTCGTGGAGGTTGCGCACGGACGCGGTGCCCCAGCCCTGGTGCGTGCGGGTCTGGTCGTGCGTGGTGCCGCTGAACGCGTGCTGGTCGGCCGTGTTGACCAGCAGGGCCTTCGCGGTGGCCGCGTGCGGGCGGGACGCGAAGACGTCGCGGGCCTTGCCGGGAGCGCCGTCGAACACCCCGTCGGCCCACATCTGGTACAGCAGACCGGCGTTGCCGCAGGTGATCGGCGTGGCGCCGGACGTGCCGCCGAACGACGTCGTGTAGGCGGTGTCGTTGGTCGACGTGGTGGTGTCGATGCGGTCGTAGAAGTTCGACAGCTCCGGCTTGATGCGGCCGTCGGCGGCGGGGCCGATCGACGCGCCGCCGTTCCACCTGTCGTCGGCCCTGTCCGCGGTGTTGAAGTGGTAGTGGCCGCCGACCGACAGCACGTTCTTCGCCCACGCCTGGGGACGTGAGCTGCGCGAGCCGGCGTTGCTCTGCGACTGGCAGATCAGGATGTCGTGGTCGAACACGATCCTGTCCATCTGCTGCGAGATCGACGTGTAGGACGTGGTGAGCGAGTCACCCCAGCTGTTGGACTGGAACACGGCCTTGTACTGGCCGGCCGGGTCGACGAGCTCCTTGGTGTGCGCGTACCGGTCGGCGACGCCGTAGACCGCGAAGATGCCCTGCGACTCCGGCAGCAGGCCGCGGTGCGCGGCGGAGACGCCGGACGCGAAGATCTGCCCGTAGGTCGAGGTGCCGTGCGAGGTGCTGGTCGAGTTGCCGGTGTGCATCAACGGCGGACGGGCGCTGAACTCCTGGTGCGTGGTGCGCAGGCCGCCGTCCATCACCTCGCCCCGCACGCCCTGGCCGCGGTAGCCGCCGGCGGCTTCGACGTGGTTGGCACCGGACGACTCGCGCGAGATGGCCATGTCGGTCTCCGGCGCGGACACCGGGTCGACGGCGATCACGGCGGGCAGCTTCGCGAGCCGCGCGGCCTGGTCGGCGTCCAGCGTGGCCATGATGTGCTCACGGCTCTCGGAGACGACCTTCACCTTGCCGCCGAGGGACTTCACCTCGTCGGCCACGGCCTTCTGGTCGCGTGCGTCCTGCTCGGCCAGCGTGATCAGGTAGTCGGACGAGCCGCCGAGCGCCGCGACCCTGGGCTGGGCCTGGAAGGGCCGCACCTCGCTCACGTAGCTCAGCCGCGAGACGCGCGCGGTGTCCGTCATGCGCGCGATGTAGGTGCTGTCCTGGACGAACGCGCCGAGCCGCACGCCGAGGCCCTGGAGCTGGTGGCGCTGGGCATCGGAGAGGGTGGTGCCGAACCGCAGCAGGTAAGCGCTCTCCGCTGGTGCGGCGACTGCGGGTACGGCGCTGATCAGCGCGAACGCGGATATGGCTGAAACCAGTGTGCGCAGCACGAATGCAACCTCCATCGGCAGGGTTGGCGGCGACCGGAGGGAGTCACTGCCCGTGATCAGCACGTTACCGTCAAACACCGGGCCGGGACATCAGTCGATCGGCGGTGATCATCATGCGGACGGTGTAGAACAATCTCTTCGGTTGCGGACATTCGTTCACCCGGATGGTGCATCCGGAGTAACGTCCGGTCAGGCGTGCCCGACATGTTCCGGAAAGCATTTCCGCGCGGAGGACGGATGCCTGTATCCCCTGAGCAGCTCATGGAAGAACTGCGCACGTTGTGCCGCGGGCGTGGTGTGCAGACCCCCGGCATCGACTTGCACGTCGGCCCGGCGCTGCGCCAGGTGTGCGGGCTGGTGGAGTCCGACGGCGCGGAAGCCGTGAGAACGAAACTGCAGGGCTGGGTCGCGAACGCGGTGCGCGGTTTCCCGGCGGAAGTCCGCAACGCCGTTCTCGCCCCGCTCGGACTGCACGAGGAAGCGCAGTTCCGGTTCCTCAACGAACGCATCGAGTGGCTGGCGCGGCAACAGGACCGCGGCGCGCGCACGGTGCGCAGGAGAATGGACGCCGGGCTGCAACGCCTGGTGGAGGTGGCGCTGCAGCCGGCGGGTTCGACGACGCACGTGGCGCCGTCGGAACTCTGGCACGTCAAGGAGTTCGACGCGCTGCTGAAGCTGGACGGTCCGACGCCCGCGTGCACGGAACGCCGGACCGTCGTGGCCGACACCGACGGCGTGAACGAGATCGCGTGGTCCATCACGATCCCGGCCCCCACGCCCGATGGTGCCCCCGGGGACCTGGACGTGGAGGTGCTGCACGGTGTCGAGCTCATCGGCCACGAGCGTCCGTCCCCGCGGCGCTTCCTGATGAAGCTGCGGTTGCCCCGACCCCTCAACACAGGACAAACGCACCAGTTCGCACTGGAGGTGCGGGTACCGCGGGGACAGTCGATGCGTCCGACCTACGTGTTCTGGCCGGAGCGCATGTGCGAGTCGTTCCGGTTGCGGGTCCGCTTCGACCGGGACGACCTGCCGGACGCGGTGTGGCGCGTCGAAGAGGCTCTGGCGCGCGACACCGACGACCTGACGCCCTGGCCGAAGTCGCTGCCCGTCGACGAGATAGGCGAGATCGACGTCTCGTTCCCCCATCCTCGTCAGGGCCGCGGCTACGGCGTGCAGTGGACGCCACGGGACTGACCGTTCAAGGTCAGCGGTTCACGGATCAGATGTTGTCGCAGAAGTGCGGTTCCACAGCTGACACCTCCCTCGATGAATCAGGGAGAACCGCAGTCCGAAGCGGGTGTCAGATCACCGATATCATGAGGAAACTGCCGACCACGAATCCCACGAAGAGGCAGACCGCGGCGACCTTCACGACGGTGGCGAGTGAGCAGATCATTCTCATCGAGAAATTCACCTTCTCATTCTGACTGGCTTTCGGGCTGTTGTTCTCGCCGATGCACCAAGAGTGGCTTTTCACCAGTCGAATGTGAATGGGTTTCCTGTTTCAAGCGAAATGAGGAAACTCTCGGAAAGTTATTCCTGGGTGTTGCGGCGCAACGCCATCACGAGCAGCGCGTGCGAACTGCCGGCGTGCGGGAGCTTGCCCTGGCGGACGAGGTCGAGCGCGCGGCAGAACGGCATCGTCCGCACGCGCAGGTCGGCCTCTCCCGGTTCGAGGGACGCCTCGCCCTGCGTGAGCCCGGTGGCGAGGAAGATGTGGTCGACGTGGTTGCTGAGGCTGTCCGCTCCGTGGATCTGGCCGAGCCGCTCCCACGTCCTGGCGCGCAGCCCCGTCTCCTCCGCCAGCTCGCGACGGGCCGCGGCCAGCGGGTCGGCGTCCGCCCGGTCGACGGAGCCGCCGGGCAGCCGCCACTCGGTGCCGCCGTGCGTGTAGATCCACTGCCGGGTCAGCACGACCTGGTCGTCGTCCTGGATGGCGAGGACCGTGACCGATCCCGGCGCCACCACGTGGGTGTAGGTGCTGTGGCCGCCGTCCGGCCTGACGACGTCGTCCGCGCGCACCTCGAACCACGGGGACCGGTGCACCACGTTGGTCGCCAAGCGCTGCCAGACCATCACCACACCAGCCGCCCCGTCGAACCGCGTCATCACCATGACTCACATGGAACCATCGCGCACCGCTTCAGTTAGCCCCAGTTGATCGTCAAACAACTGCCAATTAGTGGACATTCCCCATTTGGTTGTTTCCTCCCCTCCACACTGCGGTGGAGGGGGTGAAGGCCGTTGTCGCCCACGTTCGCACAGGAGGTACGCCGCCTGCGCGGCGAGCGCGGGCTGTCACTCAATCAGATGACCGGCCTCGTCCGTTACAGCAAGGGACACCTCAGCAAGATCGAGAACGGGCAGACCCCGCCGAACCCGGAAATGGCCAGGATCCTCGACGACGCCCTGGGCGCGGGGGGCCGCCTGATCGCGCTGGCGGACGCCCCGGTGCGGCCGATTCCCAGTGACCACGCCACTCTTCTCACCTACAACTCGATGTTCGACCACCACCGCGCCCTGGGCCACCGGCTCAGCCCCGAGGTGGTGCTCGTCAGCCTGCGCCCGCAGGTGGACGCGCTGAGCGACCTGGCGCGC
>JASLAV010000585.1 GCA_030146905.1 Lentzea sp.
TCGCGCAACGTCGCCAGCAGCGGTGCGACCGACGGGTCGTCGATCGAGTGCGCGAACCGCGCGAGGTCGCTGATCTGCATCGCGCAGCAGTCGGCGATGTTCAGGCCGCGGACCTTCGAGGCCAGCGCGGCCTCGTTGAGCCGGGCGCCCCGGCAGTTCCCGCAGGTCGCGAACGTGACGGCGCGGTCGACGAACGCCCTGGCGTGCGGCTGCATCGAGTCGCGGTCCTTGGACAGGACCGTCCGCTGCAGCTTGGTGATCAGGCCGTCGTAGGTGACGTTGGAGCCGCCGATGTTCAGCTTCGTCGTGGGCTTGTACAAGAGGTCGTCGAGCTGTTGTTCGGTGAACTCGGAGATCGGCCTGTCGGCGGGGTAGAGGCCGGAGTTCGCGAGCACCTGCCAGTACCAGGTGCCGACGCCGTAGTTCGGGACGTCGATCGCGCCGTCGTTGAGCGACTTGGTCCTGTCGATGATGGCGTCCACGTCGATGGTGGTGACCTTGCCCAGCCCCTCGCACGCCGGGCACATGCCCTCCGGCAGGTTGAAGCTGAACGCGCCGGAGGTGCCGGCGTGCGGCTCGCCGAGCCTGCTGAACACGATCCGCAGCATCGTGTGGGCGTCGGTCGCGGTGCCGACGGTGGAGCGCGAGTTCGCGCCCATCCGCTCCTGGTCGACGATGATCGCCGCGCTCAGGTTGTGCAGCGCGTCCACGTCCGGCCGTCCGATCGACGGCATGAAGGACTGCAGGAACGCGGTGTAGGTCTCGTTGATCATGCGCTGCGACTCGGCCGCGATCGTGCCGAAGACCAGCGAGGACTTGCCGGAGCCGGACACGCCGGTGAAGACGGTCAGGCGGCGTTTGGGGACGTCGAGCGACACGTCCGCGAGGTTGTTCTCCCTCGCCCCGCGGACCTGGATCACGTCGTGGCTGTCTGCGACAGCGTTCACAGCTGTTCCCCCATGATGATTCTTTATGGCGTAAAGTATCGACCGACGAGGTTACTTTACGTTGTAAGGAGTTGCAACCGTGGTCGTCTACGCAGGTCAGGGCGACCCGCGCCGGTCCATCGAGCTGCTCTGGCGCGGTCCGCTCGCGGAGAAGCGCCCCGGTCCGAAACCGGGCCTGAGCGTGGACGCGATCGTCGACGCGGGCATCGCCGTCGCCGACGAGCAGGGCATCGGCTTCTCGATGCGCGCCGTGGGCGAGCGGCTGGGGCGCACGGCCATGGCGCTCTACACGTACGTGCCGGGCAAGAACGAGCTCGTCGACCTCATGTACGACCGCACGATGGCCGAACTGCCGGACTCCTACTCGCTGGAGGACGGCTGGCGCCCCGCCGCCACGCGCTGGGCCCACGACATGTGGGGGTGCTACGGCCGCCACCCGTGGGTGCTGCAGGTGTCGCAGGCGCGCCCGGTCCTCGGCCCGCACGAGTTCGGCGTGACGGAGTCCCTGGCGGCGATCCTGGTCTCCACCGGCCTGCCGGGCCGTCAGCTGCGCGGCATCGCCGGCGCCCTCAACTACTTCGTGCGCGGGGCCGCCCAGACCGTCGCCGAGGCGCGGGCCGCGAACGGCGCCACGGGTGAGGCCGACGAGGAGTGGTGGTACGCGCGGTCCGCCGTGCTGCTGGAGGTCGAGCCCGACCTGGCGCGGAAGTACCCGATGCTGCACGTGCTCGAGAGCGACCGGGAGCCGGTCGACCCCGAGCTGCAGTACCTGGAGAACGACGCCGTCGAGAACTTCCGCACCGGGCTGAGCGTGCTCCTCGACGGCATCGAGGCGGCTGTGGCGAAACCGTGACATTGCGCGGACGTTCGCGGCACATGGACTCGGTGGAATCGTGGCCATGGCAATCGGGCCCGTACGACTCGGGGGACTCGTGGCGGTCGTCGCGCTGGCGATGGTGCTGATCCCGCACACCACGGCGGCCACGACCTCGCCGGACGACAGCCGCCGCCCCGCGGTCATGACGATGGAGTACGAGACCGGCGGCCTGACAGCGGTGGTCCACTCGCCGCGCACCCTCGTCGGCGTGCGGCGGCTGGTGTTCAGCTCCCGCGGGAACGACCTGTACGCGGAGGAGCTGGCGAGACGGGGGTTCGTGGTGGTGCTGACGGACGACCGCCTATCACTGGACGGGCACCGCGAGCTGTGGCGCGACCTCGCCGGCGGAGGGGGCCCGCTGGCGGAACGGTTCCGCGGGTTCGCCGGGCACTTCACCGTGGTGGAGCCGTGACGCATCAACCGATCGGTTAACCCTCGACGAGACTTTGGGGGGACGCGCCCGGATTCCGCCGCTGCCAGTGTGGACGGCGGAAGGGGGAAATTCCATGCGCAGAACCACAGCGCTGCTCACGGCAGCGCTAGTAGTGCTGACCGCGTCACCCGCGACCGCCCACGCCAACGGCGACTGGGCCGGTTGGCAGAAGGACCTCAGCGGGTCCCGGCACAACGCCGCGGAGTGGCGCCTCGACAGGAACAACGCGGACGAGCTGAAGCTCAAGTGGGCGTTCGCCTATCCGAAGGGCGACTTCAACGCCGTCCGCAGTCAGCCGGCGGTCGTGGGGGACACCATCTACTTCGGTGGCCCCGACGGGAAGTTCTACGCCCGCAACGCGCGCAACGGCACCGCGAAGTGGGAGTTCACGCTCCCGCAGGCCAGCCGGTACGCGTACAACTCCGACGGGCCGACCGTGGCCGACGGCAAGGTGTTCTTCGGGGACAGCGCGAGCAGGCTCTTCGCGCTCGACCAGCGCACCGGGCGGCTGAGGTGGCAGGTGCAGCTGGACGACGGCGTCGCCTCGCAGACCACCAGCTCGCCGATCGTCCACAACGGACTGGTGTACGTGGGCACGTCGAGCGGTGAGAACACGCTGCCGATCACGCACGCCTGTTGCACGTTCCGCGGTCACATCGACGCCTACGACATCGACACCGGTGCGTTGGTCTGGCGCCACTACACGGTGCCGGAACCGGTCGAGGTCGGCACGTGGCCCAACGGCGCCAAGCGGTTCGAGCCGTCGGGCGCCGGTGTGTGGAGCTCGCCGGTGATCGACCGCGGGACCGGCACGCTCTACGTCGGCACCGGCCAGAACTACACCGGCAAGGGCGGCGAGTTCGACTCGCTGCTCGCGCTCGACGCCCGCACCGGCGCGGTGAGGTGGACCCACCAGGTCACCGACGCCGACACGTGGCGCGACGCGTGCAACACGCCCGACGCCGAGGGCTACTGCCCGGGGCTCAAGGACGGCACCAACCTCGACTACGACATCGGTGCCACACCGAACCTGTTCACGGTCGGCGGCAGGCAGCTCGTCGGCGTCGGGCAGAAGTCCGGTGTCTACCACGTGTTCGACGCGGCGACGGGGCAGGTCGTGTGGCGTCGCCAGCTCGGCGTGCCGCTGCCCAGCGGCGGCATCTCCGGCATCCAGTGGGGATCGAGCTACGACGGCAAGCGGCTCTACATCGCGACCTACTACGCCGAACCCGGCACGTTGTTCGCCCTGGACCCCGCGACCGGCCAGGTGTTGTGGCAGACCCCGGCGCCCGAGGACGGCTGTTCCACGGGCGGGGCGGCCGGCCAGCCGAACTGCGCGCGGGCGCACGGCCTGCCGGTGTCCAGTTCGCCGGGCGTGGTCTGGCTCGGAGCCGCCGACGGCAAGTTCCGCGCCTACGACGCCAAGACCGGCAGGATCCTCTGGACCCACGACACCGTTCAGGACGTGCGCGGTGTCAACGGCCTGACCGGGCGTGGCGGCACGATGTCGGGTCCGGGCACCGGTGCGGTGGTGTCGAACGGCATGGTCTTCGTGCAGTCCGGCTACTACCCGGAGTTCACGAACCCGCACGGATCGGTGCTGCTGGCCTTCGGCCTGTAGCCCGGGGGTGACCCGGTGTTCGCCGGGTCACCGCGCCAGCTTCGCGCGGACGGGGCCGGTCGGCAGGCCGGCCTCGGTGCGCAGCTCGACCGACTTCTGCCAGGCCGCGCGAGCCTGCTCGACGTCACCCGCGGCCGCGTGGGCGTCACCCAGCTCCTCGTAGGCGGCCGCTTCGAGGTGGCGGTCACCGCCGAGCCGGAAGTGCTCGGAGGACCGAGTGAAGGCCTCGACGGCCTTGGCGTGGTCGCCGAGCCCGAGGTAGGCGGTGCCCAGGTTGTCCCACGTCTCGCCCTGGCCGAGGACGTGCCCCATCTTCTGCCACATCGGCATCACGCGCTCGGCGTACTCGATCGCCCTCGTGTACTCGCCCATCAGGCCGTAGCCCCACGAGAGACCGGTCAGCGCGTTGGCCTGCCCGTACTCGTCACCGCACTCCTCGTACAACGCGAGTCCGCGCCGCGTGTGCTCCATCGCCTCGGGAATCCGGTCGCTCGGGTACATCATCGCGATGTTCAGCAGGACGCCTGCCTGTCCCGCCGGATTCCCCTCGTAGACGTCGAAGGCCCGCTCCAGCGCCGCCGTGGCGTCGTCGCGCCGTCCCATCCTGCCGAACGCGCGGCCGAGGTTGATCAGGGTGCGGCCCAGACCGTCGGTGTCGTCGAGCCGCTCCAGCGCGGCGACCGCGAGTTGTTGCGACGTCAGCAGATCGCGGTAGTGGGCCTGGCGGTCGAGGACGTCGGCGAGCGACCACCCCATCAGCCACGTCTGCACCGGTGTGCCGCGGGGCATCGCCGCCATCAGCGCCGGGTGCTCGCTCATCAGCCACGCCTTGGCTTCCTCGGGGGTGGTGAACGACCCGACCACCACACCAGGAGCAGGCGGCGGCGTGTCCGGGCGGTGCCGGGTGGGGGTGAACGCGATGCCCGCCTCGACGCTCGTCAGCGCGAGGTGGTCGAGCAGCCGGTGCAGCGCCTCGTCGCGCTCGCCGGCCGGCGCCAGTTCGGCCGCGTAGTCCCGCAACAGGTCGTGGCAGGTGAACCGGCCGGGCTCCGGCTCGTCGAGCAGGTTCGCCGTCGCGAGCTCCGCGAGCAGCTCACCCGTCTCGCGCACGTCCAGCCCTGCCAGGGAAGCGGCGCCCGCCAGGCTGATGTCCGAACCCGGCACCAGGCCCAGCAACCGGAACAACCGCAGCGCGGGCGGGCTCAGCGCCCTGCAGGAGTGGGAGAACACCGACCGCAGGTCCGCGGTGACGTCATCGTCGTCGGCGAACGCGTCGAGGTCGGCGAGCTCGTCCGCCAGCGCCCCCAGGGGGAACTCCGGCTGCGTCGCAGCCCGCGCCCCCGCCACCGCGAGAGCCAGCGGCAGGCGGGCGCAGCGGCGGACCATCGTGTCGACGGCCTCCGGCTCCGCTCGCGCGCGGTCGTGACCGATCCGGGAGGCCAGCAGCTCGCGGGCGTCGTCGGGTGGCAGCAGACCCAGCGGCAGCGAGTGCGCGTGGGCGGGCTTGAGCGCTGTGCGGCTGGTGATCACGACGTGCGTGTTCGGCGTGCGCGGCAGCAGCGGCTCGATCTGGTCGGTGCCGGCGGCGTTGTCGAGCACCATCAGCACGCGCTTGTCCGCCAGCGCGTCCCGCAGCAGCTGCGACTGCCCCGCCAGGTCGTGCGGCACCTTCGTCCGCGGCACGTCGAGCGCGGAGAGGAACCGCAGCAGCGCGTCACCGGGGCTGACCGCGGCGCCGCTCGGCCCGAACCCGTGCAGGTTCACGTAGAGCTGGCCGTCCGGGAACCGCTCCGCCGCGCGGTGGGCCCAGTGCACGGCGAGCGAGGTCTTGCCGACGCCGCCGGTGCCCGTGATCACCACGACGCCGTCCGGTGCCCCGTCGAGGCGCGCGAGCTCCACCGCCCTGCCCGTGAAGGACTTGGGCGGCGCCGGCAGCTGCCGCGGTGCCGAACCGGCCTGCAACCGCCGGTGCAGGGCCGAGAGGTGCCGTGACGGCTCGGCGCCCAGTTCGTCGGCCAGCCGTGTCCTGACCTTCTCGAAGTGCCCGACGGCCTCGGCCGTGCGGCCACCGCCGTGCAGCGCCCGGATGAGCTGGGCGGCCACCCTCTCGTCCAACGGGCGCTGCTCGGCGAGCGTGCGCAGTTCCGGCAGCAACGCGACGTGCTCGCCGTCGTCCAGGCGAGCGTCCACGTGGTCGAGCCGTGCGGCGAGCAGCTCCTCCGCGAACTCCGCGCGCCGCCGCACGGCCCACGGTGTGTCCAGTGTGGACAGCAGGTCGCCGCCGGCGAGCGCCAGCGCCTCCGTGCTCCTGCCGGTGCGCACCAGGTGCCGGAACAGGTGCAGGTCGACCTCCAGCGGATCGACCCGCACCACGTAGCCGCCGGCGTCGCGCTCGACCAGGCCGGGCAGCGTCTGCCGCAGCCGGGTCAGCCACGTCTGCGTCATCGCGCGGGCACGGGGTGGTGGCGCGTCGCCCAGGACGCGTTCGACCAGTTCATCGGCGCCGACCACGTGGCCCGCGTCCACGAGCAGGACTCCCAGCAGGGCTCCGAGGCGGGTGGGGCCGAACTCGGTCACGCCGTCGTCCGTCCGCGCCGAGACCCCGCCGAAGACCGTGAACCGCACGGTGATCACCGTAACCGTTCCCGGGAGGACCTCACACGAGGAAAGCCTCCCGCAGCTCGCGCACCACCAGGTCCGGCACCTCCATCGCCGCGAAGTGCCCGCCGCGCGGCATCTCGGTCCACCGCACGATGTTGTGGTTGCGCTCGGCCATCCGCCGGATCGGCACACCCACGTCGTGCGGGAACACCGCCACCGACGTCGGCGTCGCCGAGCCGGGCTCCAGCTCGCCCCACGTCTCGTCCCCCTCCTGGTAGTACCGCGCCGACGAGCCGGCGGTCCTGGTGAACCAGAAGATCGACACGTCGGTCAGCAGCGCGTCACGGGGTACCCCGATCTCCGGGTCGCTCCACGTGTGGAACGCCCATTCGATCCATTCCAGCTGCGCGACCGGCGAGTCGGTGAGCGCGTACGCGACCGACTGCGGCCGCGTGCTCTGCATCGACACGTACCCGAACTGCTCGAACTCGTACTTGAACGCCCTCTCCACCGACCTCCGTTCCGCCTCGACCTCCATGTCGGCGGTCTCGGCCGTGACCCCGGCCGAGAAGATCTGGTTGACGTGGATCGCGCGGACCTCGTCGCGCAGGCCGAGGTGACGGGTGAGCACGGCGCCGAAGTCGTAGCCGTGGGCGACGTACCGGTCGTAACCCAGGCGCCGCATCAGCTCGCCGAACACGTTCGCGACGCGGGGGATGGTCCAGCCGAGCTCCCTGGTGGGGCCGGAGAAGCCGAAGCCGGGCACCGACGGGACCACGAGGTGGAAGTCGCGGCTCAGCGGCTCGATCATCTCCTCGAACGCGAAGCAGGTCGACGGCCAGCCGTGGCTGAGCAGCAGCGGTTCCGCGTTCGGGTTGGAACTCCTCACGTGCAGGAAGTGCACCTGCGCGCCGTCGATCTCGGTGAGGAACTGCGGGATCTCGTTGAGCCGGCGCTCCTGCTCGCGCCAGTCGAAGCCGCGCCAGTGCCGTGCCAGTTGCCGGAGGTGCTCGATCGGGGTGCCCTGGGCCCAGGTCGCGCCTCGCGGTGAGTCGGGCCAGCGGGTGGAGTCGAGGCGGCGGTGCAGGTCGTCGAGGTCCTGCTGGGGGATGGTGATCTCGAACGGCTTCATGCGGAAGACGCTATGGCGACTGTAGGACGGTTATGGTCCTACAGTGTCTTCTGCCCGATTGCTGAAGTTGCTCGGTTTGCTGCAGTCGCGCCGTGAGTGGTCTGGCGGGGAGCTGGCCGAACGGTTGGGCGTCACCTCACGCACGGTTCGGCGTGATGTCGAGAAGCTGCGGACGCTCGACTACCCGGTGCACGCCTCCATGGGCACGTCCGGCGGTGGTTACCGGCTCGGTTCGGGTGCGCAGCTGCCGCCGTTGCTGCTGGACGACGACGAGGCGGTCGCGGTGGCGGTCGGGCTGCGCACGGCGAGCGGCATCGAGAACATCGGTGAGACGGCCGTGCGCGCGTTGTTGAAGGTCGAGCAGGTGCTGCCGTCGGCCCTGCGGCACCGGGTGGCGGCACTGGAGATCGCGACGGTCCCGCACACCGGCACGGCGCCCGCGGTGGACGCGGCGGTGCTGACGTCGGTCGGCACGGCCTGCCGCGACCGGCAGCGGATCCGGTTCTCCTACGTCGGCCACGCGGGGGAGGAGTCGCTGCG
>JASLAV010001212.1 GCA_030146905.1 Lentzea sp.
CAGCCAGCGGGAGTCCGCACGCAGGTCATCGACGTGCGCGAGCAGCCAGCCACCGATCTCGTCCGCCCGTTCCCGCGCCTTCGGCAGCAGGGAGGCAGACCCGAGTTCTCCGCCGCCGGCCACCGCGGCGAATTGCGCCAAACAGCTGTAGGCGTGCCATGCCGCGAACGTCTGTTCCAGTGGCCATTTCACACGTGACCAAGAAGTCTCGAAATATTCCGCTTCTTCTGCCCGTGCGTCAAGAAAATCTTTCGCGATGGCCAGGTCGAAGAACTTCTCGTGCGCCCCTTCGTGCACCAGCGCCTCGGCCACCTCCACCGGCAGCACCGGCTCGTCGACCAGCACGATGCCGGGGACGTAGCGGGACGACGCCGACACGAGACCGCCGGAGGTCTCCCGCTTCACCACCGCGAGCATCGACACGTGCGCGAGGAGGTCGGCGGCCATGTCGGGCGCGATCTCGCGGAACGACCGGACGCCCTCGGCCACGACGGCGAGCGCCGCCTCGAACCGCTCGCCGTCGGCCTCGGTCAGCGGCTCCAGCCGCACGCCGGGCGGGGCGACGATCCGCAGCGGGGCTTCCAGGAACTCGGCCGCCGCCGGGTCCGCGGCGACGGCGACACCCGCGTCACGCACCCGCATCGAGGCGACCTCGGCGAGCCGTGCCGGATCCACGACACCGTGACCGGCGAGCGCCCGGCCGATCTCGTAGCGGACGATCGGGTGGTCGGCGAGGTTGTCGGACAACTCGGTTCCGGGCGAGAACAGCTCTGCCGCGAGCCGGTAGAGGGTGCGCCTCTCGTCCACCAGAGCGGGCGCAGGAGCCAGCGCCGCATGCAGCGCATGCGTGCTCATGGTGGGCGAACCCAGCACCGAAGACCCCGTACTCACGTCCCCCGACGCCGTGGAGCCGTGGACCCCACCACACCGGCGGCGCCCTGATGGCGCGGAACTGTAGAGCAAGTGGCGAGCGGACCGGCACGGCGGTCACCCCCGTGAAAGCCGGTGCCCCGGCCGCGTCTGCCGGAGACGCTGCCGGGGCACCGGGTGGTTCTGTCCATCAGCCGAACATGATGCTGGTGACGTTCACGAAGCCGACGACTGCCAGCGCGATCACCGAGACGGTGATCATCGTGAGCACGGTGCGCCAGCCGATCGCGGTGACGGCGACTGCTACGGCGGCGGCGATTCCGAGTGCACTCCCTGCGGACATCTCGTTCCCTCCCGACTAGGCGAGTTCGGGCTCCCGGGCGTGGGCGGTTCCCGGGCGTCTCGCCATGTCTCCAGGGTCGCGCGTTGTAGGTTGTCTGTCAACGGTTGCCAGGTTGACAGACAAGTTGCAACCGACAGGCGACAGGCCTACCATTGCCCAATGTCCGCGGACGACGCACATTCCGGTGAGAGCTGGTCGCTCTCCCCCGATTCGCGACGGCCTCTGCCGGAGCTCATCGAGCAGAAGCTCCGCGAACAGATCATCGGCGGCACCCTCAAGGCGGGCGACCGCCTCCCGACAGAGCCGGAACTGGCCCGCAAGCTGGACGTCGCCCGGTCGTCGCTGCGCACGGCGCTGCAGAGGTTGCAGCTGCAGGGCATCGTCGAGGTGCGCCGGGGTCTCGGCTGGTACGTGCGCCGCACCGACCTCGCCGCGGTCGAGGAGCACCTGGAGGGCAGGCTCGCCGCCAGGCAGTTCTCCCTGACGGACCTGCTCGAAGTGCGCATCGGCCTGGAGACCACCGCCGCGTCGCTGGCCGCGGTGCGCGCCGGCGACGGTGAGCTGGACGAACTGGCCAAGCTGAACCGCCGCTACCAGCACGCGGCCGTCCACGACGTGCGGGAAGTGATCGAGTCGGACGAGGAGTTCCACTCGGCGCTGATCCGCGCGTCGCACAACGAGCTGCTGGAACACATGTACCAGACGCTCGTGCCCGGTCTGCAGGACTGCAAGCGGCACGCGCACCCGTCCCGCGAGGTGCACAACCGTTCGGCGAACGAACACGAACAGGTGATCTGGTTCCTCCGCCGGCACGACGAGGTGGGCGCGAAGAGCGCGATGACCACCCACCTGCTCGGGCTCTACAACGACATCGCCGTCGACGACACCCGTCCCAAAGCCACCCTCGGCACGTACGTCGGGGTGTCGGACAACCCGATCTGGGGCAAGTCGCGCTGATACGGCGATGACCGTATAGCCCTGGTGTTGCCGCGCCCGCGCTCCCACCATGTAGGGACGAGCCGGTGGAGTGAGGGGGCGTCCGGGTGGCGGTGGTGACGGGCAGGCACAAACAGGCGCTGGCCGTCTCCGGGTCGCTGGTCCTGGTGGCGGCGGCCGACCTGACCGTCGTGCTCCTGTGGCAACCCACGTCCAGGAGCCTGCTGCACGACGTGCTGGTGGTGCTGTGGCCGTTGCCCGCACTGGCCGGCTTCCTGCTCGGCACCTACGAGCTGTTCCTGCACCAGCGGCTGGTGAGCGAGATCGGCCGCATCTCCGGCCCCGGCATGGTCGAGCACCTGCTGCCGAACGACGTGCTGCGCGCGTTCCTGTCGAAGATCTACGGCACCGGCCAGCGCAACGACGACGTGGTGTCCGGCGTGCTGGGCGGCAGCGGCCTGCGCCCCAAGGGCGACGACCTGACGATCAGCACCCGCACCACCGTGCGCCTCGACCTGCAGGGCGTCGACACCAAGACCTACCACCTGACCACGACGCAGAGCCACCAGTTCCGGCACAGCGTCCCGGTCGACAGGTTCGTCATCTTCGCCACCAGCAACGCCACCCTGCGCGACACGATCAGCGCCGCCTGCCGCTACCCGCTGTTCGAGCTTTACTTCATGCCGGACGCGTCGCTGTTCCTCGACTCGGTGGACGACATCCGCGACTCCACGAAGATCAGCATCGACTACCTGGACCACGAGGGGCAGCGCCGCTCGGCCAGACCGAGCCAGATCCCGCCGATCGAGGTCCGCTTCGACCAGTGGGCGAACTACCTGACGTTCTTCCGCGAGGCGATGGCCCCGCTGCCGAAGCTCAGCCCGCTCGACCACATGAGCGACCTCCGCATCCTGGAGTGCGATCTCAGCAAGATCGCCGACGACCACGTCGTGCGCGCCATCCTCGGGCTGACCGTGTCGTCACGGTCGTTGCAGCGCACCAACGACGGCTTCGCCTACTGGCAGTCGCCCTACCCGTCCTTCGTGGACACGATCAGCTTCGACGCCACCGAGCTGGCGGTCGACCACTCCCCCGGCCACGAGTTCCGGATCATGCCGTTCACGTTCCGGTCCGGGACCGAGGCCGCCCAGTGGCTGAGGGCGGACGAGCTGGCGGACCTGGAGGTCCGGTCGTGGATGTTGCCGGGCCACGGGGTGGCGCTGCTGTGGCGGGAAGCGCGCCGCTGAGCCACCGCGACGCACCCGCCGGATGGTGCCTGCCGAGAGGGTGAGCGCTTCTTGCAAACGGACGCAAGAAATTGCGTACACTTGCGCCATGACGCAACGGAGGCTGGCCGAGGTCGCGGCCAAGGTCGGGGTCAGCGAGGCCACCGTCAGCCGGGTGCTGAACGGCAAGCCGGGGGTCTCGGACGCCACGCGAAGCGCCGTGCTCACCGCGCTCGACGTGCTGGGTTACGAAAGGCCGACGCAACTGCGGGGTGAACGCGCCCGGCTCGTGGGGCTCGTGCTGCCGGAGTTGCAGAACCCGATCTTCCCGGCGTTCGCGGACGTGGTCGGCAACGCGCTGGCGCAAAGGGGTTTCACGCCCGTGCTGTGCACGCGGACCGCGGGTGGCGTGACGGAGGCCGAGTACCTCGAACTCCTCCTGGAACAGCACGTCAGCGGGATCGTGTTCGCCGGCGGGCTGTACGCCCAGAAGGACGCGAGCCACGGGCACTACCAGCAGATGATGTCGCGCAAGCTGCCTGCCGTGCTGGTCAACGCCGCCATAGACGACCTGGTGTTCCCGCGGGTCTCGTGCGACGACGCGGTGGCGGTCGAGCAGGCGTACGGGCACCTGACCTCGCTCGGGCACCGGCGGATCGGGGCCGTGCTCGGGCCGCCGGACCACGTTCCCAGCCAGCGCAAGCTCGAAGCGATCATGAAGAGCGGCGGGGCTGACGTCGAGCACGCCATGTTCAGCCTGGAGGGCGGACAGGCCGCTGCCACCAAGCTCGTGCAGCGCGGCGTCACGGCGATCATGTGCGCGAGCGACCCCCTCGCGCTCGGTGCGATACGGGCCGTCCGGCGGGCCGGGTTGGACGTTCCCAAGGACGTGTCGATCATCGGGTACGACGACTCCGCCTTCATGACCTGCACCGATCCGCCCCTGACCACCGTGCGCCAGCCCATCGAGGCCATGGGGCGGGCCGCCGTCGAGCTGCTGGCCAACCAGATCTCGGGGAACACCGTGGCGCCCGACGAGCTGTTGTTCGAGCCCGAACTGGTGGTGAGGGCCTCCAGCGCCCCAGTGCGGTGACAACGCAGTCGCCTTCTTGCGAGTTTTCGTCTGGATATTGCGTTCAGATGTAACGACGACTTATGGTCGCCGTCACATCGACGCGCTCGCGAGAAGGGCGGCTCCACCATGAAGAAGTCCGCTGCCGTGCTGCTGGGCTGTGTTCTCGTCGCAGGCTGTGGGAGCGGTTCCACGACCGAGCCCGGCGGCAAGGTCACCATCAACATCAACGGTCAGCCGCCACAGACCCAGGCGTTCGACCGCAAGGTCTTCGACGAGGACGTCGCGGAGTTCGAGAGGCTGAACCAGGACATCGACCTCGTGCCGCACGAGGGGTTCATGGACCCGAAGACGTTCTCCGCCAAGCTCGCCGGCGGGCAGCTCGAAGACGTCTTCTACGTCTACTTCACAGATCCCGCGGCTCTCATCGCCAGAAAACAGGCCGCCGACCTCACCGACTACGTGAAGGACGTGCCCCACTACGGGGACATCCGGCAGGAGCTCAAGGACGTCTTCACGGTCGGAGGCAAGGTCTACGGCCTGCCCACCGCCAACTACACGATGGGCCTGCTCTACAGCCGCACCAACTTCACCAAGGCCGGTCTGGACCCCGACTCCCCGCCGAAGACGTGGGACGAGGTCAGGGCAGCCGCCAAGAAGCTCAAGGACGCCGGTGTCACCGGGTTCGCCGAGTACAGCAAGAGCAACCAGGGCGGCTGGCACTTCACCACGTGGATCAAGTCCGTCGGCGGTGACGTCGCGCGCAAGGACGGCGACACCTACAAGGCCGACTTCAACAACGACAAGGGCAGGGAAGTCCTGCGCAGGCTCAAGGAGATGCGCTGGGACGACAACTCCATGGGCGAGAAGCAGCTCCTGGAGATCGGCGACGTGCAGAACATGATGGGCGCCGGACAGCTCGGCATGTACCTCGCCGCGCCCGACAACGTCGCCGCGATCGTCAACCAGTTCAAGGGCAAGTACGACGACTACGGCTTGGCCGCGATCCCGGAGCAGAAGGGCACCCTGCTCGGCGGCGAAGGGTACATGGTCAACCCGAAGGCCACGCCGGAGAAGATCAAGGCCGGCCTGAAGTGGGTCCAGTGGAAGTACCTGAACCCGGACCGCCTCGAGCACAACCTGCAGACCTACAAGGACCGCGGTCAGCCCGTCGGCCTGCCGATCCCGCCGATCGCCGACGTCTGGACCGGTGAGCCGCGCAAGAAGCAGGAAGAGCTCAAGGGCAAGTACGCCACCATGCCGGTGAAGAACTTCCAGGCCTACGTGGACGGTTCCGACAAGACCAAGGGGTCGCTCGAACCGCCGCAGGCCCAGCAGGTCTACGCCATCCTCGACAGCGTCGTCCAGGCGACTCTCACCAACTCCGACGCCGACCACGCGACCCTGCTCAAGGACGCGGAGACCAAGGTCAACGCCGTTCTGGCGCAGGTGAAGTAAGTGCGGCGCCACGTCACCGCGTACGGTTTCCTCAGTGCCGCGCTGGTCGTCTTCGCGGTGTTCTCGTGGTACCCCATCGTGCGCGGGGTGGTCCTGAGCTTCCAGCAGGTCAACTTCGTCACGAGCCCGGACTGGGTGGGCTGGGAGAACTTCGAGCGGCTCTTCGCGGACCCGCTGTTCGGGGTGGCGTGGCGCAACACGGCGTACTTCACGGTTCTCGCGCTCGTCATCGGGTTCGGCGCCCCGTTCCTCACCGCCGTGGTGCTCAACGAGCTGCGGCACGCCAAGGGCTACTTCCGGCTGCTGGTCTACCTGCCGGTGATGCTGCCCCCGGTCGTCACGGCCCTGCTGTGGAAGTGGTTCTACGACCCGGGACCCGGCCTGTTCAACTCCGTCCTGAGAGGACTGGGCCTGCCGACGAGCCAGTGGCTCGACTCCGGCAGCACCAGCATGATCAGCCTGGTCATCGTCATCACGTGGGCGAACATGGGCGCGGCGACGCTGATCTACCTGGCGGCGCTGCAGACCATCCCCGGTGAGCTGTACGAGGCGGCGGACCTGGACGGTGCCGGGATCCTCAGGAAGGTCTGGCACGTCACGATCCCGCAGACCAAGTTCGTGATCATGATGCTCCTGCTGCTGCAGGTCGTCGCGACCATGCAGGTCTTCACCGAGCCGTTCATCATGACCGGCGGCGGTCCGGAGGAGTCCACGGTCACCGTGCTGCTCCTGCTCTACCGGTACGCCTTCTACTACAACGACTTCGGCACCGCGAGCGCGCTGAGCCTGATCCTCTTCGCGGTGCTGGGCGTCTTCTCCTTCCTCTACCTCAAGATCACCAGGAAGGCCGACGCATGAGGACCCTGACGAGGGGCGGGGGCCCCGCCTACTGGGTCGTCCTCGCGGGCACGCTCGTCCTGTTCACCGCGGCGTTCCTGCTCCCGCTGGTCTGGGTGCTGCTGGGCGCGTTCAAGCCACCGGCCGAGCTCGCGCAGCAACCGCCGACGATCCTGCCGGAGACGTGGGAGCCGGGCGCGTACGTCGACGCCTGGAACTACATGGATCTCGGCCGGTTCTTCGTCAACACGTTCGTCGTCGCGATCGGCGCGTGGGCCGTGCAGATGGCCGTGATCGTGCCGGCGGCGTACGCGTTGTCGAAGCTGCGTCCCGCCTTCGGCAACGTGGTCATGGGCCTGATGCTGGCCACGCTGATGCTGCCGTCGACGGCCGTGCTGGTCCCGGTCTACCTCACGCTGGTCGACCTCGACCTGCTGAACAACCCGGCGGGCATCTGGCTGCCGGCAGCGGCGAACGCGCTGAACGTCTACCTGCTCAAGCGGTTCTTCGACCAGATCCCGGAAGAGCTGCTGGAGGCGGCCAGGATCGACGGCGCGAGCACGTGGACGACCCTGATCAGGGTCGTCCTGCCGATCTCGCGACCCATCCTCGCCGTCGTCTCGATCTTCGCGGTCGTCGCGGCCTGGAAGGACTTCATCTGGCCGTTGCTCGTGTTCCCCGACCCGGCGAAGCAGACGCTCAGCGTGGCGCTGCAGCGCTTCGCCCCGGACACCCCGATCAACCTCCTGCTCGCGGGCCTCGTGCTCGCGAGCCTGCCGATGGTGGCGCTGTTCCTGGCGTTCCAGCGGCACATCCTCGCGGGGCTCACCGCGGGCGGCGTAAAAGGCTGAAAGGACAACAGATGAGTTGGTGGCGCAACGCATCCATCTACCAGGTCTACCTGCGCAGCTTCGCGGACGGCAACGGTGACGGCATCGGCGACCTGGCCGGGCTCCGCGCCAAGCTGCCGCACATCGCGAGCCTCGGCTTCGACGCGATCTGGCTCAACCCGTGGTACCCGAGCCCGCTGGCCGACGGCGGCTACGACGTGGCGGACTACCGCGACATCGAGCCGGTGTTCGGCTCGCTCGCCGACGCCGAGAAGCTCATCACGGACGCGCACGGCCTGAACATCCGGATCATCATCGACCTCGTCCCGAACCACTGCAGCGACCAGCACCCGTGGTTCAAGGACGGCCTGTGGGACCGCTTCCACATCCGTGACACCGAGGAGATCCCGAACGACTGGAAGTCGCGGTTCGGCGGCCCCGCCTGGAGCAAGCTGCCCGACGGCCGCTGGTACCTGCACCTCTACGCCGCCGAGCAGCCGGACTTCAACTGGGAGAACCCGGTCGTCCACGAGGAGTTCGAGGACATCCTGCGGTTCTGGCTCGACCGTGGCGTCGACGGGTTCCGCATCGACGTGGCCGACGGGCTGGTGAAGGACTTCGGCAAGCCCGACGCCGACCTGCCCTACTCCGACCAGGACGGCGTGCACGAGATCTACCGCAGGTGGCGGGAGATCGTCGACTCCTACGACGGCGACCGCATCCTCGTCGGCGAGATGTGGCTGCCGGACCCGGTCAGGTTCGCGCGCTACCTGCGCCAGGACGAGATGCACTCCGCATTCAACTTCGACTTCCTGTGCTGTCCGTGGGACGCCGCCGAGCTGCGCAAGGTCGTGGACAGCACGCTGGCTGCGCACCAGCCCGTCGGCGCGCCACCGACCTGGGTGCTGTCCAACCACGACGTCACCCGGCACGTGACCCGCTACGGCAGGGAGAAGACCGGGTTCTCGTTCGCGGACAGGCAGCACGGCGCGCCGACCGACTTCGAGCTCGGCACGCGCAGGGCGCGCGCGGCGATCATGCTCACGGCGGCGCTGCCCGGTGGCGTGTACGTCTACCAGGGTGAGGAGCTGGGGTTGTGGGAGGTCGAGGACCTGCCGGACGAGCTGCGCGAGGACCCGGTGTGGCACCGCTCCGGCTTCACCGACAGGGGCCGCGACGGCTGCCGCGTGCCACTGCCCTGGTCCTCTGAGGACGGTCCGAGCTGGTTGCCGCAGCCGGAGAACTGGCAGGACTTCTCGGTCGCGGTCCAGACCGACGACCCCGGCTCGATGCTCTCCCTGTACCGGCAGGTGTTCGCGCAGCGGCGCGGCATCAGCGGCGACCTGGAGTGGCTCGACCTCGGCGAGAACGTGCTGGCGTTCAGGAGGAACGACCACACGTGCGTCGTCAACCTGTCCGGCGAGCCCATCGACCTGCCTGCGGTGCCAACGTTGTCAAGCGTCCCGCTGGTCGACGGCCAGCTGCCGCCGGACGCCGCGGCCTGGCTGGGGTGACGGGACCGGGGGTGGCCGCGCGAACGGCCACCCCTGGCTTCACCTCATCGCGTAAGGGGAGTCGTCCACCTTGGCGGCCTCGGTCGGCAGGTTCTTCACCACGCCGATCGCGGTGTTGTCCACGATGGCGTCCGCCGCGCCCTTGGGCATGACGCCCGCGAGCGCCGTCTTGACCTTCTCCAGGACCTCGAAGATCTTGTCGACGACCTTCGACAGGTTGCGGATGGTCGTGATGACCTTGTCGAGCCAGTCGGAGACCTTCTTGGCCCACTTCATGACCAGGCGGATGCCGTCGGCGATGATGCCCGGCGTGGCGAGGCCGACGGTGAGCAGAGCGGCCGCCGCCCAGCGGATCAGGGCCTGCGTCAGCTCGCTCATCGCCATCGCGATCAGGTCGCGGACGATCGTGCGCACGGTCGCGACGGCCACGCCCGCACCGGTCAGCGCGGCTCCGACGCCCTCGGCCGCGATGCCCGCGGCCTTGACGCCGGTCGCCTCCACGGTCGCCACCGCGGTGTAGGCGCTGACCGCGGCGCCCTGCCACTGCGAGGTGTCGGCGGCGACGACGCGCGCCATCTCCTCGCCGGCCTTCTTGAGGTGGTCGCCGACGTTGCCCCAGGTGGCGGCGTTCTGGTTGATCACGCCGGGGTTGCCCGCCAGTGAGTCCAGCATGGACTTCAGCGGTTCGACGTGCTCGATGAACCACGCGAACGCGGACGACAGCAGCGTGCCGAACGGGTCGGTGAGGAAGCCCAGCGCGTCGATGCCCGCGCCGAGGACGTTGATGCCCGCCTCCGCCCAGTCACCGCGCTGCACGGCGGAGACGGCGTCCGCCGCGGGTTCGACCAGGTTGATGCCCGCGAGCGGGCCCGGGGCCTCCGGGGCCGGTGCGACCAGCGGGTTCGGCGCCGTCATGAGGTCCACTCCCCGAGCTTCTCGACGATCTTCTGCATGTTGCCCTGGACCTTCTGGTCGACGGCGTCGTAGACGGCGGCCATGCCGTTGACGCCGTCCACCGTCGCGCTGACGACGCCGTGCGACGTGCCGACGGCGGCGGTGCCGGCGGCCTCGATGGTGCCCATGACCGGCTCCAGCAGCGGGCTGCAGAGGATGCCGTACGCGTTGGCGCCGTTGATCTTCGCCTGCCCGATGGCCTGCTGGGCGGCCTCGATCTGCTTCACGATGCCGTCCAACCGGCGCGCGTGGTCGCGCATCGCCTCGGTGTGGACGTTGAACCCCGCGGAGGTCATCGCGTCACCAGCCCCTCTTGTCGGTGGCGAAGTTGTGGCCGCCGAAGTCGTCGTCATCGGGACGGGGAGCGGGCCGCTCGAAGGCGGGCTGCTCGGGCGGTGGCTCCGGGAAGCGCTCCTGGTAGCCGCCCATCAGGGCGTCCATGGTCGCGGAGTCGCCGCCGATGATCGGTGCCATGACCTCCTGCATCTTCTCGGCGATCCGCGCCTGGGCGGTCCGCATCGCGCCGAGGATGTCGGCAGACAGCTGCGCGGGTTGTTTGCGCAACGCCGCGTCGGTCAGGTCCAGTGCCGAGACGATGCCGTTCTGGTCGACCGTGACGGCCACCGAGCCGTCGGACGACCGCTGCGTCACGCTGACCGCGTTCGCGACCTGCTTCATCTCGTCGGCCTGCCGCAGCTTGGCCTGGATCTGCTCGTCCCACTGACGCATCAGCGCGTCGGGATCGGTTGCTGCCGGGTTCATCTATTCCCTCTCCTGTGCTTTCTTCCCCCGTGACGCCACCGTTCCGAGAACGGCCAGCGCCGCGATCACCCCGACTCCGATGCCCCCGAGCAACGAGCCGATGCCCAGCACGACGCTGGGCTCGAAATCGGCGCGGTACACCGGTGCGTTACCGGCGCCGCCCCTGACCTTCCCCTCACCGCGCTGCACCACGGGCACCTCCGCGCCCTGGTCGGACGGGGTGAGCTGGTCCGGCTCGGCCGTGACCCGCGTGCGTTCCCCACCGCGCCACTCGACGTCGGCCTGGCAGATCCACCAGGTGCCGAAGCCGTACCTGCTGACAGGACCCCTGCTGGTGCACCCGGTCACGCGCGCGACACCGGTGTCCGCGACGGTCTTGGTCCCCGCGGAGGGGTCGTGCGCCGTGAAACCGGTCAGACCCAGCCACGAGGCGCAGCCCAGGACCACCAGCGCGATCAGACCCGCGACCCACCTCATGTGCCCGTCCCCTCGCGCTCGTCCTCGTTGGACTTCGTCCCGATCCGCCCGGTTCCCCCGAATTCAGCAGCGTTCTGGAGACCATCCGGGCACGCCAGCGGGGTGTTTCGGGCGTGCCCGGTCTGACCGACCTGCGTGAATGAGCCGTCACACAGTGCGAAACGGGCGAAAACCGGGCAGGATTTCACTCAGTTGTGGTGCCTACCACAATGTTTCCAGGGTGTTTCATCTATGCACAGCCCGAACGGGCAATCCGAGAGCCGAGTGGGCAGGTGACATGCGAGCCGAGGAACGCAAACGCCGCATCCTGGCCAGGGCCCGCGCCGACGGCCGCGTCGACGTGGTGGAGATGGCGCAGGAGCTGCGCGTCGCGCCCGAAACGGTCAGGCGCGACCTGCGCGTGCTCGACGAACACGGCCTGGTGCGCCGCACGCACGGCGGCGCCATCCCGGTCGAGAGCGCCGGTTTCGAGACGGGCCTGCGGTTCAGGGCCGGGTCGCACGTGCCCGAGAAGCGGCGCATCGCGAAGGCGGCCGCCGAACGGCTCGACGACGCCGAGACGGTGTTCATCGACGAGGGCTACACCCCGCAGCTCGTCGCGGAGGCGTTGCCCACGACCAACCCCCTCACGATCATCACCGCGTCGCTGCCGACCGCGGCGGCGATGTCCGAGCACCCGTCGTGCACCGTCCTGCTGCTGGGCGGCCGGGTTCGCGGGCACACACTGGCCACTGTGGACCACTGGACCACGAGGATGCTGAGCGAGATGGTCATCGACCTCGCCTACATCGGGGCCAACGGCATCTCCCGCGAGCACGGACTGACCACACCCGACCCCGCGGTCGGAGCGGTGAAGTCCAGGGCGCTCGGCGCGTCCCGGCGAAAGATCTTCGTCGGCACGCACACGAAGTTCGGCGTCTCCAGCTTCCACCGGTTCGCCGAGGTCTCCGACCTGGAGGCGATCGTCACCGACAGCGGCCTCTCCGCCCACGAGGCCCACCGCTACACCCTTCTGGGCCCCAAGGTCATCCGAGCCTGAGATCCCTCACCTTCCGGCGTGATCCCCCTTCTAGCACCGCGCCGGAAAACCCCTTGAAAGGAACCGACGATGCCGTCGATTCGCACACCTCTTCGCGCACTCGGGGCCGCCACCGCCGTGGTGCTGCTCGCCTCCGCTTGTTCGGGCGCCGGCGGCGGAGGTGGTGGTGAGAACTCGGTGAACGTCCTGATGGTGAACAACCCGCAGATGCAGGACCTGCAGAAGCTCACCGCCGACAACTTCACCAAGGACACCGGTATCAAGGTGAACTTCACCGTGCTGCCGGAGAACGACGTCCGCGACAAGATCAGCCAGGACTTCTCGAGCCAGGCCGGGCAGTACGACGTGGCGACGATCTCGAACT
Source organism: Lentzea sp. (assembly GCA_030146905.1). Next base: position 12,683 of record JASLAV010001212.1, read on the forward strand.
ACGAGACGCCGATGTACGCCAAGAACGGCTGGCTCGCGCCGATGGACGACTTCGTCGCCAAGGACAGCGGGTTCGACCAGGCCGACATCCTGGAGCCCATCAAGCAGTCGCTGACCGCCGCCGACGGCAAGGTGTACGCGCAGCCGTTCTACGGCGAGTCGTCGTTCCTCATGTACCGCAAGGACATCTTCGAGGCCAAGGGCGTCACGCTGCCCGAGAAGCCGACCTGGCAGCAGGTCGCGGAAGCGGCCCAGAAGGTCGCCACGCCCGAGGTGCGCGGCATCTGCCTGCGCGGCCAGCCGGGCTGGGGCCAGGTCATGGCGCCGCTCACGACGGTCGTGAACACCTTCGGCGGCACGTGGTTCACCAAGGACTGGCAGGCGCAGGTCAACGCGCCGGAGTTCAAGGAGGCCACCAAGTTCTACGTCGACCTCGTCCGCAACTACGG
>JASLAV010000025.1 GCA_030146905.1 Lentzea sp.
GCGCACCACACCCAGCACTATGTCCGACAGGTGCCTCGGCGACCCGCCCACCTCGCCCGCTTCGACGTCCCGCTCCGCGATCGCGAGGCCGGCGTCGGGCGTGAGCAGGTCCTCGACCATCGCGACCACGGTCGGCGTCGCCGTGGCCATGCCGAGCAGGCGTCCCGCCGTCTCCGACGACACGACCACCGAGTCGGCGCCCGACTGCTTGAGCAGGTGCTCGTTCTCCCGTTCCCGCACCGACGCCACGATCTGCGCCTTGGGGGCGAGCTCGCGGGCGGTGAGCGTGATCAGCACCGCCGTGTCGTCCCGGTTCGGCGCAACGACGATCGCGCGCGCTCGGGCCGCACCGGCAACCCTCAGCACGTCGTTGCGCGTACCGGAACCATGCACAGTGACGAGCCCGATGGCGGACGCGGCGTCGAGGGACTCCTGCACGGTGTCCACAACGACGATGGAGCCGGGTTCGACACCGTCACCGAGCAGCGCCGCGACCGCGGACCGCCCCTTGGTGCCGTAACCCACGACCACGACGTGGTCCCGCACGACCCGCCTCCACTTCTGAATGCGCAACGCCTGACGGGAGCGCTCGGTGAGAACTTCGAGTGTCGTGCCGACCAGCACGATCAGGAACAGGACCCGCAAAGGCGTGATGACCAGGACGTTCACCAGCCGCGCCGACGACGAGGCCGGCGTGATGTCGCCGTATCCGGTCGTCGAGAGCGACACCGTCGCGTAGTAGAAGGAGTCGAGCAGGGAGACGCCGTCCTCGTTGACGTCGCGGTAGCCGTCGCGGTCCAGGTAGACGATCAGCACCGCGAGCAACAGGGCCGCCATCGCACCGATGACGCGCTTGAGGATGGCGCGGACCGGGCTCTGGACCTGGTCCGGCATGCGGATCACGCCGACGAGCGAGTGCGACGCCTCCTCGGACAGGCTCATCGGGTCAACCTCATCGCGACATCCTTCTCGGCCAGCATCCGCCACAGGTGAGCGGCCGCCTCCGCGCCTTTGAGGAGCAACGGCACCACTACGCGCTCGTTCGGCGCGTGGACGCGATCATCCGGCAAGGTCGCGCCGAGGTAGACGAGGGGCACCCCGAGCAACGCCTGCAGCACCGCCGCGGGTCCCGACCCACCGGCCCGCGCGAACCGGACGGGCTGGTCGAACGCGAGCTCCATCGCCTCCCTGACCGTCGCGTTGGCCGGGTGATCAGGGCTGATCGCGTACGGCGGCACGCCCTCGCCGCGGAAGCTGATCTCCGCCCGGATCCCTTCCGGCGTGTGCTTCGCGACGAACGCGGCCAGCTGGTCCCCCACCTTCTCCGGCCGCTGGTCGGGCACGAGCCGGAAGCTGAGCTTCGCCGTGGCGGACGCGGGCACGATCGTCTTCAGGCCGGGACCGGTGTAACCGCTGTGCAGGCCGTTGACCTCGGCGGTGGGCCGGACCCAGATCCGTTCGAGCGTGGAGTAGCCGGACTCCCCCTGCGTCTTCCGGGCGCCGCCTCCGTTGTTCGCGAGCCAGCTCCGCTCGTCGAACGGCAGCGAGGCGTAGTCCGCACGTTCCTCCGCGGACGGTTCGGCCACGTCGTCGTAGAAGCCGTCGAGCTGGATCCTGCCGTCGTCGTCGTGCAACGCGGCGATCAGTTTCGCGAGCGCCGTCGCCGGATTGGGAATCGCGCCACCGGCCCGCCCGGAATGAACGTCGTCGGCGCCGCCGAAGAACGTGACCTCACCGCCGAGGACACCGCGCTGCCCGGTGTTGACGGTGGGCGCGTCCCGGTCGTGCAACGAGGTGTCGGTGAACACCACGAGATCGCAGGCGAGCGCCTTTCCGCGGTCTTCGAGCAGCTTTCGAAGATGCGGCGAACCCGATTCCTCTTCACCTTCGATGAAGAGCTTCAGCGTGACGCTCGGCGCGCTCTGCCCGGTGGCCGCCAGATGTGCCTTGACCGCGAGCAGGTGCATGGCGACCTGCCCCTTGTCGTCACTCGCGCCACGCCCGAGCAGCTCGTCCCCGCTGATCACGGGCTCGAACGGCGGGTGGTGCCACCGCTCGACGGGATCGACGGGCTGCACGTCGTGATGACCGTAGACGAGCACCGTCGGCGCCTGCGGATCGTCCGCGGGCCAGCACGCGAACACGGCGGGAAGCGCCGGCCCGTCGTCCCAGACCTCGACCTGCGGCCAGCCGTCCGCGCTGAGCCGGCTCCGCAGCCACTCGGCTGATCTGCGCACGTCAGCGTGGTGGACGTGGTCGACACCGATGCTCGGGATCCTGATCCACTCGAGGAGCCCGGCCATGAAGGATTCGCTCAGCGCGGCGACAGCGGCGCGTTCGGGATGATGAGAATCACCTGCCACGCTCGTGGACAATAGGCCAGCCCGATCTCGCCGACGCCGCGTAGGCATGACAGGGTGACCGCATGGAACCGAACCGTTCCCGAACGCGGTCGGCGCTGGCGCTGGCCGCACTGCTGGGCGCGGCGGGAGCAACCCACTTCCGCAGGCCGAAGTACTACGACGCGATCGTCCCGCGAGCCCTGCCGGGCACCCCGAGGCAGTGGACCTACGCCTCGGGCGCGGCAGAACTGGCCGTCGCCGTGGCCGTGGCAGTGCCGCGAACCCGCCGCCTGGGCGGTCTGGCCGCCACCGCACTGTTCCTCGCGGTGTTCCCGGCGAATGTGAAGATGGCTCTGGACTTCCGCGACAAGTCGCCAAAGGCCAGAGCGCTGGCGTATGGTCGCCTGCCACTGCAGATCCCGCTCGTGGCCTGGGCCTGGAAAGTGGCCAAAGCCTCCCCCCGATGACCCTGGGCAATCCTTAACCAAGTATCCCGCAAACGCTGTCATTTTCCGCGCGAGGAACCCTAGGATGCGCTCTGTGCACACGCTTCTTCAGCGCGCGGCAACCGCGCTCGACTGGGACGGCGTCGTAGTTCCCGACGTGGCCGTCCTGGGCCAGCAGGTGTCCGCGGTGGTGCGGCTGCTGCCCGAAGTGCACGAGTGGAGAACGGCGAACGGCTGGCCGCCCCGCGCAGACCCGTCGTGGTTCCGCTCCTGGTTCGAGCCGGAGGTCCACGACCGCCTCCCGGTCGCGGCCGTGGAACTCGTCGGCGTCCTGGTCAGCGAGTCCACCACCGATCGCGCGCTGCAGTCCTGCGGGACCCTGCTGACGCTGGCGCCTTGCGCGGTGATGCTCCCCCGCACCGATGAGTCACTGGCCTGGTCTTACATCGAGCTCGACTACTACGGGATCGGCGTGGTGGTCGGGGACGACAGCTCGGCCGAGCTGATGGTGCCGCCGGAGGACCGGTCTCCCGAGTTCGGGCCTTCCCTGTTCGGGCGGTGGCTGCTCGAGGTGCTGTACGAGCGGGTTTTGAAGGCTTCGCACGCGCCTGCTGGGGCTTGAGCTCGGCGTACTCCTGGCGGGTTTTGGGGCTGC
>JASLAV010000062.1 GCA_030146905.1 Lentzea sp.
AAGCGTGCGGACCTGGGCCGGTTACCCTGAGCGCCGTGTCTTCTCCCACCACTCCGCGACGCGTGTCGCTGCTGACCCTGGGCTGTGCCCGCAACGAGGTCGACTCCGAAGAGCTCGCCGGACGGCTCGGCGAGGGCGGCTGGGAACTGGTGGACGAGGGCGCGGACATCGTCGTCGTCAACACGTGCGGCTTCGTCGAGCAGGCCAAGAAGGACTCCGTCGACACGCTGCTCGCCGCGTCCGACACCGGCGCCAAGGTCGTCGCTGTCGGGTGCATGGCCGAGCGCTACGGCAAGGAGCTCGCGGACAGCCTCCCGGAGGCGGCCGCGGTCCTCGGCTTCGACCAGTACAACGACCTGGCCGAGCGCCTCCAGGACGTGCTGCACGGCAAGCCCGTCGAGTCGCACGTGCCGGTCGACCGCCGCACGCTGCTGCCGATCACGCCGGTGAAGCGCCAGGAGGCGAAGAACGACGTGCAGGTGCCCGGCCACGGCTGGGGTCCGACGAAGACGCCCCGCAGGCGCCTGGACGACGCGCCGGTGGCGCCGTTGAAGATCGCGTCCGGCTGTGACCGGCGGTGCAGCTTCTGCGCCATCCCGAGCTTCCGCGGCGCGTTCGTGTCGCGGCACCCCGACGAGGTCGTGGCCGAGGCCATGTGGCTCGCCGAGAACGGCGTCAAGGAGCTGTTCCTCGTCAGCGAGAACTCGACGAGCTACGGCAAGGACCTGCCGCGCGAGCAGGGTGCGCTGGAGCAGCTGCTGCCGCGCCTCGCGAGCATCCCCGGCGTCGAGCGCGTGCGCGTGAGCTACCTGCAGCCGGCCGAGACCAAGCCCAGCCTCGTCGCGGCCATCGCGAAGACCGAGAAGGTCGCGAACTACTTCGACATGTCGTTCCAGCACTCCAGCGAGAACGTGCTGCGGCGCATGCGCCGGTTCGGCGACACCGACAGCTTCCTCAAGCTCGTGTGGCAGATCCGCGAGCACGCCCCCGAGGCGGGCATCCGCAGCAACTTCATCGTGGGCTTCCCCGGCGAGACCGAGGCCGACCTGCAGGAGCTGGAGCGCTTCCTCACCGAGGCGCGCCTCGACGCCGTCGGCATCTTCGGCTACTCCGACGAGGACGGCACCGAGGCCGAGGAGCTCGACGGCAAGCTCGACGCGGACACCATCGCCGAGCGCGTCCAGCGCATCGGCAACCTCGTCGAGGAGCTGACGAGCCAGCGCGCGGAGGACAGGGTCGGCACCGAGGTCGTCGTGCTGGTCGAGCAGGAGGAGGACGACGAGAACGACTGCGTCGGCCGCGCCGAGCACCAGGCGCCCGAGGTCGACGGCGAGTGCGTCGTGCTCGAGGCCGAGGGGCTCAAGCGCGGTGAGTTCGTCCGCTGCCGCGTGGTCGACTCCGAGGGCGTGGACCTGATCGTCGAGGTAATTCCGACATGACAGAGGCCAGGAAGGTCCCGCTGCTCAACGTCGCCAACGTCCTCACGATGGCGAGGCTGGCACTCGTACCGGTCTTCCTGTTCTCACTGTTCGAAGCGGGCGGCTTCGACACGACGTGGCGGCTCATCGCGTTCGGGATCTTCGCCGTCGCGAGCTTCACCGACCACATCGACGGCACGCTCGCCCGCAAGCACGGGCTGATCACCGACTTCGGCAAGATCGCCGATCCGATCGCGGACAAGGCGCTGACCGGGTCCGCCCTGGTCGGCCTGAGCATCCTCGACGTGCTGCCGTGGTGGATCACGATCACCATCGCCGTGCGCGAGGTCGGCATCACGCTGCTGCGGTTCTGGGTGATCCGGTACGGCGTCATCCCCGCCAGCCGCGGCGGCAAGGCCAAGACCCTGGCGCAGGTCATCGCGATCGGGTTGTTCGTGCTCCCGCAGAACGACGTGCTGCAGCTCGTCGCCTGGGTGATCATGGCCGTCGCACTGGTCCTCACGGTCGTGACGGGAATCGATTACGTCATCCACGCGTTTAAGATGAAAGCTCGTGCGGGTAGGGCGGTGGCGTGACGAACGTCGTCGAACTGCTGAAGGCGCGCGGGCAGACCGTCGCCACCGCCGAGTCGCTGACCGCGGGTCTGCTGTGCGCGACGATCGTCGACACGCCGGGGGCGAGTGCCGTGGTCCGCGGTGGGTTGATCGTCTACGCGACCGAGCTCAAGCACGAGCTCGCGGGCGTGGATCAGCAGTTGCTCGACGAGCACGGAGCCGTGCACCCGGAGGTCGCGGTCCAACTGGCCGAGGGCGCGCGGAACCGGTGCGGAGCGGACTGGGGAATCGGGCTCACGGGAGTCGCCGGACCCGATCCGCAGGACGGAGCCGCTCCAGGCACGGTCCACATCGGCTTGAGCGGACCTGGAGTGTCCACAGTGCGGACAATCACTGTGCGTGGCGACAGAAGAGCGGTGCGTTCCGGCGCCGTGGAAAAAGCGCTGGTCCTGCTCTCGGAATACCTGCTGATCACCCAGGACGGGAACAAACGATGACCGTCCGTTCGTTCGCCCTTGGCGGACGTGTTCGGAAGTCACTGCCCGTTGTCGGTGTCGATCGGTAACGTAAGGACACGGCCGGCCGGAAGGAGGCGCGCGATGACCGTGCTGCTACGCGAGGCGATCGGTGATCGGCTTCGCCATGCCCGCACCAACCAACGCCGCACGCTGCGCGAGGTCTCTCGGACCGCCCGCGTGAGCCTGGGGTACCTGTCCGAGGTGGAGCGCGGCCGCAAAGAGGCGTCCAGCGAACTTCTCGCGGCCATCTGCGAGGCACTGGAACTGCCGCTGTCCGAACTGCTGCACCACGTCGCCTCCGACATCGGAGCGGTCCAGCAGACGCCGGACACGGTTCCGGACACCGTCCCGGACGGACGTTCGGAGCGCGGCAAGCTGGAAGGTGGCCGTCTGCTGCCGTCCGCGCTGTCGGACGACCTGTCCGACCTGCGCCTGCAGCCCATGCTCAGTCACAGGCTCACGAGCAAGATCGGCGAGACGCCCAAGGCAGTCGTCGCGGCCTGATCCCATGTCCTCCACGGCCCCGCTCGTCCACGGCGAGCGGGGCCGTCTGCATTCAGGTGACCTGTGGTCCGGGCCACGTGACGGTCTGCAACAAGTGCGGGCCTTCGTACGTTCAACTGACAACGACCGCAGCGTGCCGGACGGCAGGCAACGGCTTGGCCACAGCACACTGGGTCACCGCGTCGCAGGACGCGGGTGCGGGCAGGATTGGCACGTCGTCAGACGTGTTCTCCTAAGTCCCGGGGTGGGTCAGGGTGTTCCCGGATATCTCCCCGTGTCGGTGGATACGCCGACGCACAATTGAGACGATGGATCCAACACCGGCACCGAGAAGGCAGGCGTAGGAGATGGCCAGTCCGTTCGTGAAGTTCTGGAAGTACCTGATGGCGTCGTTCTCGTCGAAGATCGACGAGCACGCTGACCCGAAGGTGCAGATC
>JASLAV010000063.1 GCA_030146905.1 Lentzea sp.
CCTGGGCTGGGGATCATCGCCGTCACCATCACCAGGGCTGAGGCGTTGATCCGGTCCGCTGCCAGTGGGGCCACGAAGCCGCCGAACGAGTGGCCTACCACCACCACGTCCTCTGTGGACGGGAGGGCGTCCACCAGTGTCGACGCCCAGTCCGTCAGGTCCTTCGAGTCGTCTTCGATGGGGAGGTCCGGGGCGATGGTGGTGTGGCCCTTGGCTTGCAGTGCTCTTGCCACCAGGTGCCACGACCAGCCCACGTCGCCGGCTCCGTGCGCGATCGCGAAGGTCGTCATCGTGCGGAGCCTATTCGCGGCGCTCTATCGGGAGGCGGGAACGGGTGAAGAGGGCCGCGCCCAGCATCGCGACTGCAGGGATCACCAGCAGTGAGGTCAGGACCGTGGGCCAGGGGATGGTCAGCGGGTTGGGCAGTGGCTGGGGCCAGGTGGTGGCGTAGCCGACGTTGAACGCCGCCAGCAGGGCCAGGGCCGAGCCGACGCCTGCCGCTGTGCCGAGGATGCCGCCGGTGCCCGCGATCACTCCCGCTTGGCTCAGCGACAGGAGTTTGCGCAGGGTCGGGGTGGCGCCCACGGCTGCCAGGGTGGTCAGGTCTCTGCGGCCGTCCGCTGCTGCCAGGCCTGTTGCCAGTGCCGCTGCCGCCAGGGTGATCAGGCCTGCCACCAGGCCCAGGATTCCTAGCGCTCGTCGGGTGTCCGTTTCTGTCGGGCGGTCGACGTGCACCTCGTACTCGCCGCCCAGTGCCGCTGTCAGCGCGTCCTGTTCGGCTGTGGAGGGCATGCGGGTCGTGGTGGCGTACATGGTGAAGCTCTCGACCTCGTAGCCCAGGGTCCTGGCGGTTTCCTCGGTCATCAGGGCCAGCGGGGCCGTTGTCCTCGGGACGGCGTGTGCTGGGGTTCTTGTCGTCTTGGACTGCGTTCTGGTGGAGATCAGGATCTGGCCGTTGTCGACCATGCCGGCGTCGTTCACGACCACCTTGCCCTCGCGCATGGCGGTTTCGGCCGGTGCCGCGTCGGACTGGGGGAGTTCGAAGAGCGTGGCCAGCGCGTCCGGGGTGGTGATCGCTACGAAGCCGTTCGTGGTGGTGAAGGCGCCGAAGTAGCGGTGGGCCCTGCCGACGTTGTCGCAGCGGTGGTCTTGCAGTGCTGCCTGTTGTTCGGCCTCGCTGGGTTCGCGTTTGAGGACGTCCAGGGCGTACGGGCACTCGCGGCCCGCCGGTGGGTGGACGGAGGCCATGCAGGGCCTGCCGTCGCACGCCAGGAGCTTGACCTCGTGGACCTCGGCGGTGGGCATGGTGTCGCGCAGTGCCGTGGTCACCGAGGGCGGGAGGGAGGACTTCGCTTCCTTCGTGAGGTTGTCCATCGCGTACACCGAGACGTCGCCCATGCTGCCCGCCAGCTGGCCGGCCTCCTGTTGTGCCTGGGAGGTCAGGATGACGCTCACGGCCACCGCGCCGATCACCGCCGCCATCACCGCCGAGATGGCGGGGGCCGCCGCGGTGCGGTTGCGGGAGGCGTCGCGCAGGGCGATCCGCAGTGCCACGGGGAGCCAGCGGCCCGCTCTGGCCAGCAGGCCCAGCAGGGCCGGGGTGCACAGCACCAGGCCCACCTCGGTCAGGATCAGGGCCGCGAGGATGCCGACGATCTCGATGTTGACCGCGCTGAGGATGCCGACCGCCACGCCGCCCGCGACGAGGGTCAGGCCCAGGACCAGCCAGCGGCGGCGGGAGCGGGTGATGCCGCGGCGGCCCGCCAGTGCCGTCACGACGTCCTGGCGGGAGGAGATCCACGCCGGGACCACGGCCGCCAGCACGCCGGTGACGAGGGCCAGCAGCGCCAGCGCGGCCAGGGCTGCGGGGTAGAAGCGCTGTGCGCCGAAGCGTTCCTCCAGGGACCACTCGATGACCGGGCGTCCCGCGACGGCGGCGAGCGTGCCGAGTGCCACGCCTCCGACGGCCGCTAGCGCGCCGACGACCACGCCGTCGGCCAGGACGATGCGGCGCACGTGGGACGGGGCACCGCCCACCGCGGCGACCAGTGCCAGGTCGCGTTTGCGGCGGCGGGCGCCGACGGCGAGGGCGGAGCCCGCCAGCAGCGCCATCTCCAGCACGGCCAGACCCGCGATGAGGACCAGGACCTCGGCGCGCAGCTCGTCGGGCTCGCCCAGCTGGTCGTAGCGCTCGGCGGCGGACGGCGGGTCGCGCAGGACGGCCCTGGACAGCGCCACGACCCCTGACCTGTTGAGCTCCTTGACCTGCGCCCAGTCGAGGGGCTTGGTCGTGAGCCAGATCCGGTCGGCGCCGGGGAACGCGCCGGGCAGCGCGACGATCGTGGTGTTCTCCAGGTCGCCGGGCTCCTCGACGACACCGACGACGGTGAAAGCGCGCCCGTCCTCCGTGGTGACGGTGCCGCCGAGCTGGGCACCCGTGCGCTGCACCGCCGTCCTGGACAGCGCGACCTCGGTGGTGCCGGTGGCCGCGCGGCCCTCCAGCACGGTGATCATGCCCTGGGTCAGCGGGTTGTTCAGGTCGACCATGCGGACGTTCGCGCGGCCGAGGCCCGCGGTGGTGCGGATGGTGACGCCGGCGTTCTGGACGGGGACCAGCTCGGCTCCCGGCAGGAGCTCCTCCAGGCCCTCCTCCGACGGCGCGCGCCCCTTCTCCTCACCGGTCGGGATGGCGAAGAGCTGGTCGGGGTGCTGGATGACGGGGCCGCCGTGGGGCCACCTGACCATCGCCTCGGTGGCGCCCATCAGGCGGGAGGCGTCCTCGTCCGGGGTGAGAGTGGTCGAGTCGTAGACCACCGCCGCGAACGACAGCGCGGCGACGGGAACGAGGATCATGGCGACGACCAGGGCCGAGCGGCCGCGGGAGCGGCGGGCCTCGCGCCAGGCGATGCGCAGTGCTGCGCGCCAGCCGTTCACGGCGTGCTCAGCAGTTCTTCTGGCCGGTCGCGCTGCGACACGTCGACCACGACGCCGTCGCGCAGGAAGACGACGCGGTCGGCCCAGGCGGCGTGACGGGCGTCGTGCGTGACGAGGACGGCGGCGGCTCCGGCGTCCACCTTGGACCTGAGGAGGCGCAGGACCGTCTCGCCGGTGCGGGAGTCGAGGGCGCCGGTGGGTTCGTCGGCGAGCACGAGGCGGCGCTCGCCGATCAGGGCGCGGGCGATCGCGACGCGTTGCTGCTGGCCGCCGGACATCTCGTCGGGGAACCGGTCGGCGTAGCCGTCGAGGTCCACTTCGGACAGCGCGTCCTCCGCCAGCCGGCGGGACCCGCGGACGCCGTCGAGGTCGAGGGGGAGCGCGACGTTCTCGGCGGCGGTGAGGCTCGCGATGAGGTTGAGGTCCTGGAAGACGTAGCCGATCCGCTTGCGGCGCCAGGCGGCGAGCTGCCTGCGGGACAACGACTGCAGGCTGGTGCCGTCGACCAGCACGGTGCCGCTGGTGGGGCTGTCGAGACCGCCGCAGAGGTTCAGCAGCGTCGACTTGCCGGAGCCCGACGGGCCCATCACCGCGACGAGCTCGCCGGGCTCGACGGCGAGCGACACCCCGTCGAGGGCGTTGACCGAGGTCTCGCCCGCGCCGTGGACGCGGCGGACGTCGCGCAGTTCGAGGACGGTCACCTCGGCACCTCGACATCGGTGATCTCGGTCGTCCGGGATTCGGTCGTCCGGGATTCGGTCGGCTGGGGCACGGCCCGGGGCTCGTAGCGGACGAGGCTCGCCTCGCAGTGGTCGAGCCAGCGCAGCTCCGCCTCCGCCTGGAAGATCATCGCGTCGAGCACGAGCGACCACGGCAGGTCGCCCGGCTGGGTCTTGAGCCTGGTGTACTCCTGCAGCGTGCGCATGGTGGACGTTCGCTGGGTCATCACGACCTTGGCGACGTCGACGCCCGGCGTGGTGATCGCGAGGGCGAGCTTGATCGCCACCTCGTCGCGCGGGCGGTCGCCGCGCAGCACCGGCGTGGTGAACCACTTCTTCAGCTCGTCGCGGCCGTGCGCGGTGATCTCGTAGGGGCGCTGGCCCTCGCTCTCGGGCAGCGCGGAGACCAGGTCGTCGCGCTCCAGGCGCGACAACGTCGTGTAGACCTGCCCGATGTTCAACGGCCACGTGCCGCCGGTGGCGGAGTCGAACGCCGCCCGCAGCTGGTAGCCGTACATGGGCCCGCGCTCCAGCAGAGCGAGCAGACCGTGTTTGACTGACATACCTACCGAGTATGCATACTGAGTATGTTCCTGGCAAACGGTGACGCCGAAACCCGCGTGCGAGCAGGCCTCGCATCAGGAACCCTGGTGGTGCCGGAGACGTCCGGCGGTGAGCGGGTTGGGGGAAGAACGTGGTCGACGCCGCACGGGGTCGAGCTGGGGGATTGAGCCTGCTGGGGGCCTCACGAGGGCCCGTGGTGCCGGAGGAGCCCGGTCCGCGCGCGGACATCAGGGACTACGAGACGGCGGACGAGCCGTCGTGGCTGCGCTGCCGGGTGCTGGGGCTGCTGGACACGGCACATCACGACGACGTCCGGCAGACCAGGCACCGCGCCGACCTGGAACTGGTCGCTGCCGACGACAACGTGGTCATCGGGCTGCTGGACGTGGCGGTGCCCGGCGTGGACGCCGTCATCGACACCGTGGCCGTGCACCCTTGCCATCGACGGCGCGGCCTCGCGTCCGCGTTGCTCGACGAGGCGGTGCGGAGGCTGGAACGGTGTGGCGTGCGCACGGTCGAGGCGTGGATCCGGGATGACGAACCGGCGTCGGCCTGGTTCGCGCGCCACGGTTTCCTGGAGGTGGAACGACACCTGCGCGTGCACGCGTCAGCCGCGGAGGCGGCCACCGTGCTGAGCGCGAAGTACGGGCTGGAACCGGTCGGCGCGGTGTTGCGCGTCGGGGTCGAACGCGAAGCCGAGATGCGCCAGCGGTTCGAGCGCGTCCACGTGTGCCGCCGGGTGGTCCGTCAGATCAGGCGGTGATGCCAGGCCGTGGGCGGCCGGGGTCCGGCCGCCCACGACCAGGATCAGGAAGCCAGCAGCTCCGACACCCGCGACCGGACCTCCGGGGAGTCCAGGCCGCGGACCATCACGGTGGTGCGGCGGCGCAGCACGTCGTCCACCTCGGACGCCCACTCCGTGCGGCGGGCGTGCTCGACCTGCGCCCAGATGTCCGGGCCGTCGGGGTGCACGCGCTCCAGCAGCGCCGGGTTCTCCAGCCCGAGCGCGACGACCTCGTGCGACGTCGTGCCGTAGTGCGTGGCGAGGTGGCGCACCACGTCGTCGGGCAGCGCGTCGTAGGCGTGGCCCAGCACGGAACCCACGGTCTCGGGGGAGGCGGAGCCGGGCAGCGCGACGCCGTCCAGCGGGCCGTCGAACGTGCGGCCGAGCTCGGAGTTCACGCGGGCCAGCACGGTGGCGCCGATCTTGCGGAACGTCGTCCACTTGCCGCCGGCCACGCTGATCATGCCGCCGGAGCCCGCGGTGATCACCGTCTCGCGCTTGGCGTGCGAGGTGTCGCCGGGGCCGCCTGGCAGCACCCTCAGGCCGGCGAACGTGTACGCGATGCGGGAACGGTCCAGGCCGGACACCGCCGTGCCCGCCTCGCACAGGATCTGGTCGACGTCCGCGTCGGTGCACGCGACCGCGGCCGGGTCGCCCTCGTAGGCCTCGTCGGTGGTGCCGAGCAGGAGGTGGCCCTCCCAAGGGATCGCGAACGACACGCGCACGTCGTCGACGGGGATCGTCAGCGCGGCCTTCCACTCCGACGACGTCCGCAGCACCAGGTGCGAACCCTTCGACAGGCGGATCGACGGTGCCGCGATGTACTACGACCACCAGATGAACGACAGCCGCGTGGCGATCACCGCCGCCCGCGCCGCCGCCGAGGCCGGTGCCGTGCTGCTCAACCACATCTCGGTCGTGGGCCTGCGCAGGACCGGTTCGAAGGTGAC
>JASLAV010000065.1 GCA_030146905.1 Lentzea sp.
CCGGCCATGCGCAGACCCTTGAAGACGCGACCCGGGGTGGCGCAGCCACCGATGGAACCCGGCGAGCGGTGCTTGCGCTGGGTGCCGTGGCTGGAGCCGAGGCCCCGGAAGTTGTGGCGCTTCATGACACCCGCGGTGCCCTTGCCCTTGCTGGTGCCGGTGATGTCGACAACAGCGCCGGCCTCGAACACCTCAGCGGTGATCTCCTGGCCGACCGTGTACTCGCTGGCGTCCGCCGTGCGCAGCTCCACCAGGTGGCGACGGGGCGTGACCCCGGCCTTGGCGAAGTGGCCCGCGACGGGCTTGTTGACCTTGCGCGGGTCAATCGCGCCGGCCGCCAGCTGGACGGCGGTGTAGCCGTCCTTCTCTTCGGTGCGAACCTGGGTCACGACATTGGGCTCAGCCCTGACGACGGTAACCGGGACAACCCGGTTGTTCTCGTCGAAGACCTGAGTCATGCCGAGCTTGGTGCCCAGGATGCCCTTCATCTGCCTGTCAGACATTGGTCCGTTACTCTCCGCGCCCAACGCTTACTGGATGTTGACGTCGACGCTGGCCGGCAGGTCGATGCGCATGAGCGCGTCAACCGTCTTCGGCGTCGGGTCGAGGATGTCGATCAACCGCTTGTGCGTGCGCATCTCGAAGTGCTCGCGCGAGTCCTTGTACTTGTGCGGCGAGCGGATGACGCAGTACACGTTCTTCTCAGTGGGCAGCGGCACAGGCCCGACGACCCGAGCGCCGGTGCGCGTCACGGTCTCCACGATCTTGCGCGCAGACGCGTCGATCGCTTCGTGGTCGTAGGCCTTGAGCCGGATGCGGATCTTTTGTCCCGCCATAATGGCTTGCCGTTCCTCTGCTTCTCGTAACCGCTGCGGGCGGTGCCTCGGATGAGGCCTTTTACAGCCTCTTGGCGCGCTCCGCCCCTGTTGAAGTGTCATGGTGCCCGGTCCACGCGGTCGGGCGTGTCGCGCCCGGTACGCATACCGGTCCCACGCAAGGTCTCCCCGGTGGGATTGGGCCTACCACAGCCCATGCACCCTGATGCCCATCTCCGCAAGGAGGCGTTCACTAACAGGGCGCGGACGCTCGGTGGAAGGACTCGGGGACGCACAGATGCGACCCGGCCTTCGTCGAGCAACCCGTAAAGAATGCCACACGAGAGTGGGGCGCTCCAAATCGGGGTGGGTCAGTTCGACCCAGATCACGTGCGGATCTTGGCCGGTGAGCCGCTGCCGTCCGTCGCATGTGGAGCGACAGCCGCGCCGGTTTCATTACCCGGCAACAGAATCTCGACGACGGCTCTTCACCCGCGCGCCTGCGACAGCCCGACGTGAGCTGCCGCACAATTTCCTTCTTGACGACGAAAGCCGGGCCAACGAAGATCGCTGGCCCGGCTTCACGCCGAACTGGTGAAGCTAGATCACTTGATGATCTTGGTGACCGAGCCGGCGCCGACGGTGCGGCCACCCTCGCGGATCGCGAAGCGGAGGCCCTCGTCCATGGCGATCGGCTGGATCAGCTTGACGTCCATACCGGTGGTGTCACCCGGCATGACCATCTCGGTGCCCTCGGGCAGCGTCACAACGCCGGTCACGTCCGTCGTCCGGAAGTAGAACTGGGGACGGTAGTTGTTGAAGAACGGCGTGTGGCGGCCACCCTCGTCCTTGGACAGGATGTAGACCTGCGCCGTGAACTCGGTGTGCGGGGTCGTGGTGCCCGGCTTGACGATGACCATGCCGCGCTCCACCTCCTCGCGCTTGATGCCACGGAGCAGCAGCGCGGCGTTGTCGCCGGCGCGGCCCTCGTCCAGGAACTTCTTGAACATCTCGATCGAGGTGACCGTCGTCTTCTTCGACGTCTCCTTGATACCGACGATCTCGATCTCGGAGTTCACGTTGATGATGCCGCGCTCGATACGACCGGTCACCACGGTGCCGCGGCCGGTGATCGTGAAGACGTCCTCGACGGGCATGAGGAACGGCTTCTCGGTGTCGCGCTCCGGCTCCGGGATCGCCGAGTCGACGGCGGCCATGAGCTCGAGCACGGACTTGCCCCAGGTCTCGTCGCCCTCCAGCGCCTTCAGCGCCGAAACGCGCACGACCGGCAGGTCGTCGCCCGGGAACTCGTACTCGGAGAGCAGCTCGCGAACCTCGAGCTCGACGAGCTCCAGGATCTCCTCGTCGTCCACCATGTCGGCCTTGTTCAGGGCGACAACGATGTAGGGAACGCCGACCTGGCGGGCCAGGAGGACGTGCTCCTTCGTCTGCGGCATCGGACCGTCGGTCGCCGCGACCACCAGGATGGCGCCGTCCATCTGCGCCGCACCGGTGATCATGTTCTTGATGTAGTCGGCGTGCCCGGGGCAGTCGACGTGCGCGTAGTGACGGTTCTCCGTCTGGTACTCGATGTGCGCGATCGAGATCGTGATGCCGCGCTGCTTCTCTTCCGGCGCCTTGTCGATCTGGTCGAACGCGAAAGAGGCGTTCACATCGGGGTACGCGTCGTGCAGAACCTTGGAGATCGCCGCGGTCAGCGTGGTCTTGCCATGGTCGATGTGACCGATGGTGCCGATGTTGACGTGCGGCTTGGTCCGCTCGAACTTCGCCTTCGCCACTTCTCTCGTCCTCCTGGACTTGTATCTCTCCGCCGTCTTGTTCGGTTGTCGACGGCAGCTAAATGGGGTCAGTTGTGCGGAACC
>JASLAV010000118.1 GCA_030146905.1 Lentzea sp.
GGCACGGAGACGCTCGTGCACCGCGGTGGTGTGCCGGAGAACCAGTACGCGGTGATGAGGGCTCCCTTCCAGGAGGGCGACTTCCCGTGGCCGGTGAAGTACGGGTACCTCAACGTGGGTGTTGTCGAACATGGACCCGAACGACTGCGCGGGCGCACGGTGTTCTGCCTCTATCCACACCAGACCCGTTACGTGGTGCCGGAAACCTCGGTCACGGTCGTCCCCGAGGCCGTTCCGGCCGCTCGCGCGGTGCTGGCGGGCACCGTCGAGACCGCGGTGAACGCCGTGTGGGACGGGCGTCCGCTGATCGGTGACCGGATCGCGGTGGTCGGGGGCGGCATGGTCGGGTCGAGCATCGCCGCCGTGCTGGCGACGTTCCCCGGCGCTCGCGTCGAGCTGGTCGACGCCGACCCGGCGCGGGAGGCGGTCGCGGACCGGCTCGGTGTCGGGTTCGCCCTGCCGGACAACGCGTCCGACGGCTGTGACCTCGTCTTCCACGCCAGCGCGACGGAAGCCGGCCTCACCACGGCGCTGAACCTGCTCGCGCCGGAGGGCAGGGTGGTCGAGCTGAGCTGGTACGGGGACCGGAAGATCGCCGTGCCGCTGGGCGAGTTCTTCCACTCGCGCAGGCTCACGATCCGCAGCAGCCAGGTCGGCGCGGTCGGCCGCCATGACCGCTCCTACGCCGAACGCATGGCGCTCGCCCTCGACCTCCTCGCCGACGACAGGTTCGACGCGCTGATCACCGGGCACAGCGCGTTCGAGGAGCTGCCGGACGTGATGCCGAAGCTGGCCGGCGGCGAGATCCCCGCACTGTGCCACCGGATTGATTACGGTCGGGGCCATGTTCCCGAGTGACACGACTGTCGACGTCCGCGACCGGCGCGTGGCGGTGCTCCCCGTGGGCAGCACCGAGCAGCACGGCCCGCACCTCCCGCTGGCCACGGACTCGGTGATCGCGTGGACGATCGCGTCGGAGATCGCCGCGAGGTACCCGGTCCGGTTGCTGCCACCGATCCAGTTCTCGTGCTCGCAGGAACACGCGGACTGGCCGGGCACCGTCAGCATCACCGCGCGCACGCTGGTCTCAGTGGTCACGGACATCGCGGACTCCTTGCGGCGCAACGGTGTCACGGGCCTGGTGCTGGTCAACGGCCACGGCGGCAACTACGTGCTGTCCAACGTCGTGCAGGAGGGCGAGGGCCTGGCGCTGTTCCCCGGCCGTGACGACTGGGCGTTCGCGCGGGACAAGGCCGGCATCGAGACCTCGGCCTACAGCGACATGCACGCGGGCGAGCTGGAGACCTCGATCCTCCTGCACGCCCACCCCGATCTCGTCCGTCCCGGCTACGACAGCGCCGACCACCTGGCGGAGGACCGGCGGCACATGCTCACCCTGGGTCTGGCGCCGTACACGGAGTCCGGTGTCGTCGGGCGTCCGTCGCTCGCGTCAGCGCGCAAGGGCGAGCTCCTGCTCGCGGGACTGGCCGAGTCGTTCGGCCACTACCTCGGCCTGTTCGACGCCGGTCCGGCGTGACAGGAAGAGCACGACCGCGCCGGGCAGTGCGGCGACCAGCGCCAGCACGCCGTAGACGATGCCCGTGGTGAAGCCCTGCTGGGCACCCAGCCCCGCGGCGCCGAACGCCACCGCGAGGAACGCCTCGCGCGGCCCGAAGCCGCCGATGTTGACGGGGATCGCCATGATCAGCAGGGCCAGCACGACGACCGGCGCGAGCTGGGCGATCGAGGCCTCCGAACCGGCGGCGCGGGCGGCGACCACGAACATCGCCACGTACCCGGCGACCGTGGCGGCCGACAGCCCGATGACCGCGGGCCAGGTCCTCAGCGACAGCAGCCGGATGCCGTCCGCGAGCGTGTCGACCAGGACCCTGCGCACCGGCCTGATCCGCCAGCCGACGACGGCGGCGAGGACCAGACCGGTGAGGACCAGCCCCGCCGTGGTGCCGTCCGGCGCGAGGCCGAGGCCGGGCGCGGGGTACGTGAGCAGCACCGCGAGCCCGATCCCGATGAGCACCAGCTGCCCCGCGAAGCGCTCGAAGAACACGGCGCGCACGCCCCGTCCGACGTCGCCGGACTCACGGCCGTGGTTGACCGCGCGGTGCACGTCGCCGAGCACGCCCGCGGGCAGCACCGCGTTGACGAGCTGGGCGCGGTAGTAGTCGCTGACCGCCGTGCGCAGGGACAGCGGCAGGCCGAGGCGGCGCGCGACGAGGACCCAGCGACCCGCGCTGAGCACCGTCGTCACGAGCCCGATCGCCAGTGCGGCGGCGACGGAGAACGCGTCGATCGCGCGCAGCCCGTCGAGGAACGCCCCCGTGCCCAGGCGCAGGCCCAGACCCACGAGGATCGCCACCGCCAGCACCAGGCGAAGCCACGGCCACAACTTCTTCATCACACAGCTCCCGGTAGTGCCAGCAGGTCGACGTGGTGGACCACCACGGAGGCCGTTGACCTGCGGCGCAGGTACTCGGAGGCCTCCGTGGCGAGTGCGGGTTCCTGCTCCACCGCCGCGCCGACCCAGCCCTGCAGCCATTCCCGTTGCAGGGCATCGGCCCGGGTCCGCCAGGGGCTGCGTGCCGTTCGCACCGATGCGCCCAGCGCCGTGAACGCCTCTTCCGCGGCGGCGGGTGCGTCAGGTCCGAGCAGACGACGCCCGTCCACGACGCGGCGCTGGTGGGCGTTGAACGCGTCCTGGAAGGCGGCGTCGAGCGGCTCGGCCGGGTCGATGTCGATCCGGCCTGCCACCGAGAGCGTGAACAGTGCGGGCACATGTGCTTCTACGCAGGCAGAGGCCAGAGCGTTCATCTCGTCGGCGGTGAGCAGGTCGAGCAGAGCGGAGCACGTGACCAGGTCGGCGCCCGCGAGGTCGGCGGCACGCAGTGACGTGAGGTCGCCCTCACGCGTCTCGGCGGTGACGTTCTCGAAGGCGCTCATGCCGGCCTCCGCCAGCGCGAGCAGCCGGGGGTCGCGGTCGTGCAGCACCCAGTGCTGCACACCGCCGAGCCTCCCGGCGAGCCATCGTCCCATCGATCCCGTGCCACAACCGAGGTCACGGATCGTCAGGGGGTTTCGGTTCACCAGAGTTTCTCGGACGACGTCCACGAGCTCGGTCGAGCGTGCCCGTGCGTCGGCGATTTCCCGCAGTGCCAGCCATTCCGGGGAGAAGGTCATGGCCGCAGACTAGCCAGCACCCTCCCGAGGTCCTGAGCAGATCGGTCCCAAGTGGACAGAACGGCCCGTCTGGCGAGTGCGGCGGCCCTCAGCTCCGAGCGAAACCGCCGATCTTGGAACCACCGCGTCAGCGCAGCTTCGAGTGCGTTTTCGTCGCCGGCGGGAATGAGCAGTCCACCGTCGTCCAGCGCGTCGGGAACAGCGCTCGCGATGACCGGGAGACCGTGCGCGAGGGCCTCGGTGACGACCATCCCGTAGGTCTCGGTGCGGGAGGCGAGCACGAACAGGTCGGCGCGGTCGTAAGCGCTGGCCAGGGCCTCGCCGGTGAGCGGTCCGGTGAAGCTGACGCGGTCGTCTCGCGGCAGGGTGCCGAGGAACGGCCCGTGGGGACCGACGCACGTGAGGCGCCAGTCCCGTTCGATCCTCCGCAACGCCCCGACCAGCAGGTCGTGACCTTTGCGAGGTGTGATCGACGCGACGCAGAGCAGGTGGTGCACGCCGTCGGTGCCCCGCGCCCGCGGCGCCGGATCCGTGCCGGGAACCACGACGTGGACGTGGGTGAGGCCGTGCCTGGTCCTGATGTCGCGCGCGGCCGTGGGACTGGTCGCGATGACCGCACTCGCGGCCCGCAGGACCTGCCGTTCCTTCTCGTCGAGGACCGCGGCCGTACCGGGATCCAACCCGGTCTCGTCGGCCAGCGGCAGGTGCACGAGCACGGCGAGCCTCAGCCGCGCCGCGTGCGGGACGACGACCTCCGGCAGGCCGCAGCCCACCAGGCCGTCCAGCAGGACGACGTCACCGTCCGGGATGGCCGCGAGCGTGCGCTCCAACGCCGTGGTGTCGTGCGGACGCGGCCAGTCACCAGCGACGAGCAGACGGTTCAGGCCCGCGCTCACGCGCAGGTCGTAGACGTTGCCGCCGCTGGGACCGGACGGATCGCCGACGTCAGCCGGAAGGACGAAGTGCACGTTCGTAGCTCGCCCACGCCACATGGGACTCGTGGAGTGTGACGGTGATCGCATCGATGCCGTGAGCACCCTCACCCAGAGCACCCTCGGAGATCTTCTCCGCGAGCTGGTCCGCGATGTGCTTCGCGAGCCACTCCGTCGAGGTGTTGATGCCCGCGAACTGCGGTTCCTCGTCCAGGTTGCGGTAGTTGAACGTCGCCAGGACCTCGCCCAGCTGCTGGGTCGCGAGTCCGATGTCGACGACGATGTTGTCGGCGTCGAGCTCAGCCCGTTTGAACGTTGCGTCCACCAGGAACGTTGCTCCATGGAGACGTTGTGCCGGACCGAAGACCTCGCCGCGGAAACTGTGGGCGATCATCACGTGATCGCGGACGGTGATGCTGAACAGGGTGACCTCCGCTGTGCGG
>JASLAV010000124.1 GCA_030146905.1 Lentzea sp.
CCAGCTCGGCCGCGAGGGCGGCGGTGCCGGGGGAGGAGCCGAGCAGCCACAGCTCGGGCACGTCACCGCCGTGGACCGGTACAGCGGCGGTGTCCTCCGCGTTCAGCAGGTCCCGCAGCTCTTCCAGCTGCTCGCGGTACGGCCGGTCCGAGCGGCGCAGGCGCGACACCACGTGCGGCGGCCCGCCGGGCGCCCGGCCGACGCCCAGGTCGATCCGGCCGGGGTGCAGGGCCGCCAGGGTGCCGAACTGCTCGGCCACCACGAGCGGTGGGTGGTTGGGCAGCAACACTCCGCCCGCCCCGACCCGCAGGCGTGAGGTGATCGCGGCCAGGTGCCCGGTGAGCACGGCGGGAGCGGAGCTGGCGACCCCGCGCATGCCGTGGTGCTCCGGCACCCAGTACCGGTGGAACCCCAGCTCCTCCGCCAGCTCCGCGAGGTCGGCCGTGTTGCGCAGCGCCTCCCGCGGCGTCGACCCCTGGACGACCGGAGACGTGTCGAGCACCGACAGGCGAATCCCCATGCCCGCACGCTAGAGCAACTCAGCAGCGTTCGTCGGTCTGTCCCCAGTAGACGCCGCCGTCGCCCCACACCTCGCCGTACGCGCGGGTGCACTCGGTGAGCGTGTCGGTGCCCTTGGACCAGACGTCCTGCTTGTTGGTCCCGTTGACGTTGCTGCCGTAGTCGCGGTCGCCGTTGACGACCATCGTGGCGCTGGAGTGGAAAGTGCCGGGCCTGGCGGCGTGGGAGTCCCAGACGTAGGTGTAGGCCCAGTTCTTGCCGCAGCCCTTGAACTGCTTGACCGAGGCGATGGTCGTGCCGTTCTTCTTCACGTACCCGGTGGACCCGATCTGCACGGTCCCCGCGCACCCCGGCGCCGGCTCCGCGTGCGCCGTGCCGGGCGAGACGAGTGCGGACAGCGCCACCACGGGCAGGACCAGCATGACTTTGCGCATGCCCTCACGGTGACGACCGCTGGTTAGGCCGCGGTAAATCGCCGCCTTCCCCGTGCGCTCACGGCTGGGCGTCCTCGTGCGAGGAGTGGGTCGCCAGCGGGGTCACCTCGACCCGCGTGAACTCCCACAACGGCAACGACGACAGGAACGCGTGCAGCTCGTCGTTGGACGGCACGTCGAGGACGGCGATGGTGCTGTACTGCCCGACGACCTGCCACAGGTGCGGCCACACGCCCATCTTCTGCAGCTCCAGCACCCGGTCTCGTTCCGCCTGGACCAGTTCGGTCCGGCGGTGGGGATCGAGGTCGTGGGGCAACGACACGTCCAAGCGCACGTGGAAGAGCAAGGCCACCTCCTTGTGAAGGCCGCGCCGGTCGCGGCGTGACGGGGATACCCGCTGCGGCGGTCGCCGAAGCGGCGTCCTGACCGGGAGTGGTCCACGGCGGACGGCCGTCAACTAGCATGGGCGGGGTGGTAGCCCAGGGTGAGCAGCCGGCCACGCTGGCCGAACGGCTGGACCGGCTTTTCAAGGCGGTGCGCCCGGCGGGCCAGCGCGAGTACACCTACGAAGAGGTGGCCGCGGCGATCCGCGAGAACGGCGTCTCGATCTCGCACACCTACGTGTGGCAGCTGCGCAAGGGGTTGCGCGACAACCCCACGAAGCGGCACCTGGAAGGTCTCGCGCACTTCTTCGGGGTACCGGCGTCCTACTTCCTCGACGACGACAACAGCGGCATCGAGGACCAGCTGGAGCTGCTGGTGGCGTTGCGCGACAGCGACGTGCGGTCGCTGGCGTTGCGCGCGTCCGGCCTGTCCCCGGCGAGCATCAAGGCGGTGCTGGGCATGGTCCAGCACGCGCGGTCGATCGAGGGCCTGCCGCCCGCGGAGGACGTGGACGAGCCGTGATGCGGTGGCGCCGGCTGCGAAGACGGGCCGCTGCCAGGCTCTCCGGCTTCGAGGTGCCGAAGCCGTTCTCGATCGAGGCGTTGCGCGCACAGGTCGCCGCCGGCCGTGGGCGTGACCTCCACCTGCACCCGTTGCCGTACACGGGGGCCGCGGACCTGCCGTGCGGGATGTGGGTGTCGACCGCCAGGGCCGACCACATCTTCCACGCCCGCGGCGCTTCGGCGCTGCACCAGCAGAACATCATCCTGCACGAGATCGGTCACATGCTCTGCGACCACACGCTCGCGAACGACGACAACGGACTGACGGCGCTGCTCGGCGACCTCGACCCGGAGGTGGTGCGGCGCGTGCTCACGCGCACCCGGTACTCGACGCCGGAGGAGCAGGAGGCGGAGATGGTCGCCGTGCTGATCCGCGAGCAGGCGGGCTGGGGCGTGGCGCCGGAACGTCCCGACGGGGTGCTGGGCGAGATCGACGACGTCTTCGGGCCTTCCGGGATCAGGTAGCGGTGGACAGGTTCTCCCCGCTCGAGGTCCCCGCGGTGGTCTTCGCGGTGCTCGTCGTCACCTGGTGCCTCGTCGTGTTCCGCATGCGCTTGGCGGCCCGGTCGCTGCGGGGCAGGCTGGCGGCACTCGCCTTCCTGTGCTTCGCCACCTCCGCCACCCTCGTCGTGCGGGACCTCCGGTACGGCCTCGACAGCTCGTCCGGCGTACCGGACCTGGCGATCCTGATCTCGGCACTCGCAACGCTCGCGGGCATCGCCTTCGTGGTCCAGCTCGGGCTTGCCGTCGCGGGGACGAACGTCCGGGTCCTGCGGTCCGCGCAGACGGGGCTGGCGGTCGTGGCGCTGGTGATGGTGGCGGCGTTCCTGTTCATCCCGAGGAGGCTCGACCAGCCGGACTTCGGCTACTGGCAGCCGACGCACCCCGCGACGCTGGTCTTCCACCTGGTCGGTCTCACCTGCATGGCGACCGCGGTGGTGACCGGCCTGGTGGCGCTCGGCCCGTTGTGGCGCCACCGCGCCCGCGGGCCGCTGCGGGTGGCGCTCTTCCTGCTGTGGCTGGGACTGCTGTCGTTCGTCGTCTACGCGGGATGCCGGTACTGGTACGTCATCGCCTACGGGTTCGGGTTCGTGCCGCAGGGGACCCGCTACGCGACCTACGGTCGGTTCACCGAGCTGGCGATGGCGCTCGGGGTGCTGTTGCTGAGCATGGGCGGCCTGATCCAGGTGGCGCTGAACGCGGTGCGGTGGCTGCGGCGCCTGCGCGGGTACCGGCGCCTCGGTCCGTTGTGGACGGAGCTGACCGGCGCGGTGCCGTCGGTGGTGCTCGGCACCCCGCCGCGCTGGTTCGCGGGATCGCTGGAACTGCGGCTGTACCGCCGGACCGTGGAGATCCGCGACGCCCAGCTGGAGCTGGCGGGCCGGGTCTCACCGGACACCCGTGCGCTGGCCGGCGTGAACCTGGAGGAGGCGGGGGTCGACGACCCGCTCGCGCTGGACGCGTGCGTGCTGCGGATCGGCCTGGCCTCACCTCCCGCGCTGCACCCGGCGGAGACGTCGGCGTGGTCAGCGGCGTCCACTGTGGATGATGAACTGGCGGCGCTGCTGGCACTGGACGGCCGGATGCGCGACCCGGCCGTCGTCGCGGCGGCCGGGCGCAGCCTCATGCCCCTGTGACGCCGTCGATCCCCTCGCGCAGGAAGTCGGCGTGGCCGTTGTGGCGCGCGTACTCGTGGCAGAGGTGGTGCATGACCAGCCTGAGCGACACGTCGGCGCCCCACCGCGGCTGGTGGGCCGTCACGTCCAGCGACTCGGCCTCGCGCTCGATCCGCCGCGAGTGCTCGACCTCGGCCTGCCACGCCTCGAACGCCTCGGACCTGCTCGATCCCGAGGCGTCGTAGGCCACCTGGTAGTCGTTGTCGTCCGACCACACCAACGGCAGGTCCTCGCCGTTGATGACCTTGCGGAACCACGTGCGCTCCACCTCGGCCATGTGCCGGACGAGGCCGAGCAACGTGAGCGTGGACGGCGGCATCGAGCGGCGGCGCAGGTCGTCGTCGGACAGGCCGTCGCACTTCATCGCGAGGGTGGCGCGGTGGTAGTCGAGGAACGCGCGGAGCGTCTCGCGCTCGCCGGCGGTCAGCGGCGGCTCTGGTCGTTCGGTGGTCACCCGGTGAGTCTTCCACCACACCCGCGAGGTGCCCGGATCGGCGCTAACGTGGCGGTGCGACGAGGAAGGGGCGGTCCGATGACGTCACTCGACCAGGCCGAGTCGGTGTTCGCGGCGGCCAGGCCGAGGCTGTTCGGCATCGCCTACCGCATGACCGGCAGCGTGGCCGACGCCGAGGACCTGGTGCAGGACGTCTGGCTGCGCTGGCAGCTCGCGGACCGCGACGCCGTGCTCAACCCCGAGGCGTACCTCGCGACGGCCATCACCCGGCTCGCGATCAACGAGTCGCAGACGGCACGTGCGCGCCGTGAGACCTACGTCGGGCCGTGGCTGCCCGAACCCGTGGACACCGCCGCGGACCCGCAGGTCGGGGCCGAGCAGGGCGCGGTGCTGGAGCTCGCGGTGCTGATGCTGCTGGAGAAGCTGACGCCGACGGAACGGGCCGCGTACGTGCTGCGCGAGGCGTTCGGCTACCAGTACAAGGAGATCGCCGAGATCGTGCGGACCAGCGAGGCCGCGACGCGCCAGCTGGTCAGCAGGGCGCGCAAGCACCTGGCGGACGAGCGCCGTGCTCCCGTCGAGCGCGCCGACCAGCGCAGGCTGCTGGAGGCGTTCGTGGCGGCCGCGCAGGCCGGTGACCTCGCGAGGCTCGAGGAACTGTTCGCGCAGGACGTCGTGAGCTACTCCGACAGCAACGGCGCGGTGCGGGCGGCGGGTCGTCCGCTGTTCGGTGCGGCGACGCTGGCGCGGATCTTCGCGGCCTGGGCGCCGGGCTTCTGGGAGGGCGCCGAGGTGTCGTACGTCGAGGCGAACGGCCAGTCCGCCGTCCGGTTGCGCAAAGACGCGAACACCTACGCCGTGATCACCGTGACGGCGTCGGCGGAGGGCATCGACCAGGTGATGTGGTTGGTCAACCCCGAGAAGCTGCACGCGTTCCGCTAGGGCGTGTCACAACCGCGCGTGCTGTCTTGTCTCAGCTCGTGAACACCCGCAGCGGGCGGGCTCACGAGAGGGACGGAACCCATGAGGATCGTTGTCATCGGCGGCACCGGGTTGATCGGCGGCCAGGTCGTGAAGCGGCTCGGCGAGCACGGCCACGACGCCGTGCCCGCGTCCCCGAACAGCGGCGTCAACACGGTGACCGGT
The DNA here is from genome assembly GCA_030146905.1 of Lentzea sp. The sequence continues at coordinate 5,177 of JASLAV010000124.1, forward strand.
GAGGGTGTCGAGGAGGTTCTGCGGGGCGCCGACGTGCTCGTCGACGTGTCGAACTCGCCGTCGTTCGCCGACGACGACGTCATGAGCTTCTTCACCACCGCCACCACCAACCTGACCAAGGCCGCCGCGGAAGCCGGCGTGGGCCACTACGTGGTGCTGTCGATCGTCGGCACCGACGAGCTGCCCGACTCCGGCTACCTGCGCGCGAAGGTGGCCCAGGAGAAGCTCGTCGCGGAGTCCGGCCTGACGTACTCGATCATCCGTGCCACCCAGTTCTTCGAGTTCGCCGGTGCCATCGCGAACTCGGCGACCGTGGACGGTGCCGTGCGCCTCCCGCACGGCGGCGTGCAGCCGATCGCGGCCTCCGACGTCGCCGCCGTCGTCGCCCGCACCGCCGCGACCGAGCCGGTGGGCGGCGTGCTGGAGATCGGCGGGCCGGAGGAGCTCACGATGGACGGGTGGATCCGCACCGTCCTCAGCCACCGCGGGGACGAGCGCGAGGTGATCAGCGACCCGGAGGCCGAGTACTTCGGCACGGTGCTGACCGGCAAGCAGCTCGTGCCGAACGAGGGCGCGCAGCTGCAGCCGACGAGCCTGCGGGAGTGGCTGGCCGCCGGGAACTGATCGAGGTGGACGGGACGCGGCCGCCGCGTCCCGTCCGGCCTCTCCCCGGCCGGCTCCGACGGTCCGTGGCTACCCTTGCCGCGCTTGACTCGAAGGACTCCTGGGGATGCGGATGAGTCGGAAGCTGGGCTTCGCCCTGTCCGCGGCACTCGTGGCGACCGTGGCCGTCACGGCGCCGGCACACGCGATCGTGGTGGCCACCGACCTCGGCGGCCTGCCGGGCAGCACGCTCCACTCCGCGGCCTCGGTGAACGAATCGGGAGTGGCGGTGGGCCGGTCCCGTTCCAACGGCCAGCTCGAACGGGCGGTCAGGTACGAGGGTTCCGCCGCGGAACTGGTGGGACCCGCCGGGCGAACACCACGGTGACGTCGATCAACAGCAGTGGCGCCGTCGCGAGCAGCACGTTCGAACGCTTCGTCCGCAGCAGGGCGATCAGGTTCGACCCGGACGGCTCCTACCTGGTGCTGGACTCCTACCCCGGCTACGACTTCGCCTCAGGCCAGGCGATCGACGACAGCGGCACCGTCTACGGCACCGTGCTGGACTCGGGCAGCTCCCAGCTGCCGGTGAAGTGGGACCTGAACGGTGCGCTCACCCGCCTGGCCCTGCCCGACGGCATGACCTGGGCCGCGGTGACGGGCGCCTCGAACGGGTACGCGGTCGGCCACGTCTTCGCTCCCGGGCTCAACGCCCAGGCGGTGCGCTGGAACCCCGGCGACGCCACTTCACCGCTGACCGCGGTGAAGTGGACGGAGAACCAGCTCATCCCGGCCTAGAACTTCGCGTCGCGCAACTGCCGGCGCGAAGTCACACCGACCTTCCCGAACACCTTGCGCAGATGCCACTCCACCGTGCGCGGGCTGATGAACAGCCGTGTGCCGATTTCCGGGTTCGAGTACCCCTCACGGGCCAGCCGTGCGATCTGGTACTCCTGCGCGGTCAGTTCGTCGGTCGGCTCGGCGGTGCGTTTGCGGGCCGTCTCGCCGGTCGCGTGCAGTTCGCGGAGCGCGCGATCGGCGAACGCCGGCATCCCGCACGACACGAACATCGCGTGTGCCGTGCGGAGGTGCTCACGAGCTTCGACGCGCTGGCCCTCGCGGCGCAGCCACTCGCCGTGGAGCAGGTGGGCGCGGGCCAGTTCCGGCTTCAGCGACGTCCGTTCGAAACAGGCGATCGACTCGCGGAAGCCTTCCGGAGAGCCGTTCAACGCCCGCAGGCGTGCCTTGAGACCGGACGACCAGTCGGTGTCGACCCACTCCGACGACCGCTCCAGCGCCTCCGCCACCAGGCCGGGGTCTCCTGTGCGGGAGGCGGCCTCCGCCAGTTCCGAGGTGATCAGGCAGCTGTAGACCAGTGAATCGGACCTGAACACGCGCAGTGCGGCCTCGCGGGCCAGGTCGTGGCGGCCCTGTCCGTTGTGGAGGATCGCGGCGGTCCAGTCCGCGATCACGGCCAGCCTGCCCTGACCTGCCGCGAGGGCCTCCTCCCTGACTCGGGAGGCCAGGTCCTCGCCCCGGTAGGAGGCCTGCAGCAGGACGGCGTAGGCGACCGGCGGGGTGCCGGTGACCTCGGAGATCCGCTGGTCCTCCTCGATCAGGGCCTGGGCCGCGGCGGGTTCGCCCGCGAGCAGTTCGTTGTCGGCCAGGAAGTTCAGGGCGAACTGGAGCTGCACCAGCGCACCGGCGTCGCGGGACAGGCGGACCTGCTGCTGGGCGAACGCACGGCGCGTGTCGAAGTCCCACATCTCGCTCGCCACGATGCCGCCCGCGCGGTTGCCGAAGAGCCACGGCACGCGGCTGATGTCGTCGGCACCCACCTCCAGGGCGCGCACCTCGTCCAGTGCGCGGCGCATGTGCGGGACACCGGCGGCGTAGCCGGAGGTGATGCGGGTGGTCAGCGCCTCCAGGACCAGGTCCAGCGCGCAGGGCGGGGTGCGTGGCGGGGGAGCGGTGCGGGCGGCGTCGCCGAGGGGCGCGCCGGCCCAGACCGCGGCGGAAAGGGCTTCGAGGTGCGTCTCGCGGGCCAGGTCGGCGTCGAACGGCGCGAGCCTGCGCGCCGCGCTGAACAGCAGTGGTGCGGCGTCGGCCACCCGGCGCCGGTCGAACGCGATGTGCCCGCGCAGGTGCTCGGCCTCGGCACTGCGGCGCTCGTCCGGCGGGCCCGCCTCCACCGCCGAGAGCAGCCGCAACGACGCGTCCAACGCTCCCGCGTCGCGCTTGGCCCGTGCCGCCGCCAGTTCCCGTGACGCACGGCGGCCGGGCTCCGGCGTCAGCACCGCTGCCTGTTCGAGGAACGCGGCGGCGGCCAGCAGCCCACCGCGGGCCTGGGCGCGTGACGCCGTGTTCTCCAGGGCGGCGGCGACCTCCTCGTCCGGCGAGGCGGTGCCCTGGGCGCGGTGCCAGGCGCGGCGGTCGGGGTCGATCGCGGGGTCGGTGACGTCGGCCAGCGCCCGGTGCACGCGCAGGCGGTCCACGGTGGACGCCGAGCGGTACACGGCTGACCGCACCAGCGGATGACGGAACCGGACGCGGGCGCCGAACTCGATCAGGCCCGTCTCCAGGGCGGCGGCCGCGGGGTCGGCGCCCAGCCCGAGCAGACCGGCCGCCTGCCACAGCAGCGTCGCGTCACCGAGCGGTTCGGCGGCGGCGGCGAGCATCAGCAGGCGCGTGCCGGCGGGCAGCGGTGCGATCTGGCGGACGAAACCGGCCTCGATGCGGCTGGTCAGCGGCTCGGCGTCCAGCCCGTCCGCCAGCTCGGCAGCGGTCCACGCGCGGGGCAGCTCCAGCAGCGCGAGCGGGTTGCCCCGCGCTTCGGCGACGATCCTGTCGCGCACCCTGCCGTCCACCGGTCCCTTGATCACCGATCGCAGCAACGCCCGCGCGTCGGCGTCGTCCAGGCCGCGCACCAACAGCTCCGGCAGTCCGTCCAGGTGGTCGTTGCCCTCGCGCAGCACGAAGACCAGCGCGATCCGTTCGGCCAGCAGGCGCCTGGCGACGAACCCGAGCACCGCAGAGGACATCGGGTCGAGCCACTGCGCGTCGTCGACCAGGCACGCCAGCGGCTGCTCGTCGGCGACCTCCGCGAGCAGCGTGAGCACCGCGAGACCCACCATGAACCGCGTCGGCCGGGGCCCGGAGGACATCCCGAACGCCGTGCCGAGGGCTTCCCTTTGAGGTGCCGGCAGGCGGTCCAGCCGGTCGAGGAACGGCACGCACAGCTGGTGCAGCCCCGCGTAGGGGAACGCGCTCTCGGACTCCACGCCCGCGGCCCGTGCGACCCGGAACCCCGAGGCGCGTGCCGACACGTGATCGAGCAGCGCGGTCTTGCCGATCCCGGCCTCACCGCGCAGCACCAGCACCTGACCGGCGCCCGACCGCGCCCGCGTGAGCAGCCGGTCCAGCGCCTCGCCCTCGGTGCGCCTGCCCAGGAGATCGTCCGACACGGGCCAGAGCCTACGGGCCAGGGGGATGACCAGGGTGTTCCACGGGTTCGAAGGCACCACTGGCGGGAGCAGCCTCGTGTCATGGAACAGAAGGAGATGAACCCGATGGACTACAAGTTCGAGGTGGCCGTCATCCCGGTGAGCGACATCGACAGGGCCGTGCACTTCTACAAGGCGCTCGGCTGGCGCTTCGACGCCGAGTTCGCCGGCGACGAGGGCTACCGCCTCGTGCAGTTCACCCCGCCGGGATCGCCCGCGTCGATCATCTTCGGCACCGGCGTGACGAACGCGGAGCCCGGTAGCACCGAGGGCCTGCACCTCGTCGTGGACGACATCGAGGTCGCACGCGAGGACCTGGTGTCCCGCGGCGTGCAGGTCAGCGAGATCTTCCACGACAAGACGGGGGTCTTCCACCACGCGGGAACGGTGGCGCGGGTCGACGGCCCCGCTCCCGGCCGGTCCAGCTACGGCTCGTTCGCGTCGTTCAGCGACCCGGACGGCAACGGCTGGGTGCTGCAGGAGGTCACGACGCGCCTCCCGGGGCGTGTGTGATGACGTCCTACGACGTCATCGTCCTCGGCGGCGGGTCGCCCGGCGAGCACTTCGCCGCGGCCGCCGCCGAGGGTGGCCTCCGCGTGGCGCTGGTCGAACGCTCTTTGCTCGGCGGTGAGTGCACCTTCCGGGCGTGCATCCCGTCCAAGACGTTGTTGCGCGCCGGCGAGGCCGTGGCAGCGGCCCGCGACGTCCCCGGAGCGCGTGAGGCGGTCACCGGTGAGGTCGACGCCGAGGCCGTGCTGAAGTGGCGCGACTTCATGGTCTCGTCCTACGAGGACGCGGGCGCCGAGAAGTGGGCCCGCGACGCCGGGATCGACGTGCTGCGCGGTGACGGCCGGATCACAGGCCCCGGCACCGTCGCGGTCGGCGATCAGACCTACACCGCAGGCCACATCGTCGTCGCGACCGGCTCGGAGGCGTTCATCCCGCCGATTCCCGGTCTGCGCGACCTGGACGTGTGGACGAACCGCGAGGCCACGGGCGTCCGGGAGATCCCGCGGCGGCTGCTGGTGCTCGGCGGCGGGCCGACCGGCGTCGAGCTGGCCCAGTCGTTCACCCGCCTCGGCGCCTCGGTCGCGCTGGTCGACGGAGCCGACCGGCTGCTGCCCCGCGAACCGGAGGCCGTCGGCCGTGCCCTCGGCGAAGCGCTGACCGCGGACGGCGTCGAGCTGCACCTCGCCGCGCACGCCACCGCCGCGTCGTTCGAGAACGGCGAGTACGTGCTCGACCTCCCCGACGGCACACGGCTGCGCGGCGACAAGCTCCTCGTCGCCACCGGCAGACGTCCGCGCGTCGACGGCATCGGCCTCGAAACCGTTGGTGTCGAACCGAATCCGCGCGGGCTCGTGACCGACGAGCGGATGAACGTGACCGACGGCGTCCGGGCGGTCGGCGACGTCACGGGCCAGTGGAACCTGACGCACGTCGCCAAGTACCAGGGCCGCGTCGCCGCGGCGAACATCCTCGGCACTCACGCGGAGGTCGACTACGACGCCGTCCCGCGGGTCGTGTTCACCGACCCACAGGTCGCCGCAGTCGGTGCGGTAGAAGGGAAGTACACCGCAACGGTCCACCTGTCCGGTGTCGCGCGCACGGCGACCTACACCCGCGAATACGACACGCGGCCGGGTTTCCTGACGCTCGTGTCCGACGGCGAGGTGCTCACGGGCGCCCACGCCATCGGCCCGGAGGCGGGCGAGTGGCTGCAACAGGCCACCGTCGCGATCCGCGCGAAGGTCCCGCTGTCGGTGCTGCTCGACGTCGTCCAGCCGTTCCCCACCTTCTCCGAGGCCTTCCTCAACGGCCTCCGCGATCTGGCGAAGGAAGTAGCGAAGTGAAGAAGCTCGAAGAGATCGACATGAAGCTCGAAGTCACCGTCATCCCCGTGGCGGACGTCGAGCGCGCCGCGGAGTTCTACCGCCGCCTCGGCTGGCGCCAGGACGTCACCCCGTCGTCGGTCGTGCAGTTCACGCCGCACGGTTCCAACGCGTCCATCCACTTCGGCGAGGGCGTCACGACCGCGGAACCCGGTTCTGGGCGGCACTTCCTGGTCGTCTCGGACGTCGTCGAGACGCACGAGGCGCTGCTCGCCGCCGGGATCGAGGTCGGCCCGCTGTTCCACGGCGGCCCCGACGGCCCTGTCGAAGGCGCCGACCCCGGACGCCGCAGCTACGTGACCCGCGCGGAGCTCGCCGACCCTGACGGCAACACGTGGGTGCTGCAGGAGGTCACGACCCGCCTGCCCGGTCGCGTCGACGCCGACGACACGTCCTACGCGTCGATCTCCGACCTGGCGGCGGCGTTGCGCAGGGCCGCGTCGGCCCACGGCGAGCACGAGAAGCGCAACGGCGGCGAGTTCGACGAGAACTGGCCCGACTGGTACGCCGAGTACCTGGTCAAGGAGCAGACCGGCGAGCAGTTGCCGGAGTAGGTCGCGGAGGTGCGGGAAGGCACTGTGACGCGCACTTCCGCACCCTCCGGATGAGGCCCTAGGGAGCGTCCCTGATGTGCGGAGGCGTTGGCGCGGCTTAACTTCCTCCTCGACAAGGGGAGGCCGCGATGAAGGCGATCGTCCAGGACAGATATGGCTCCGCGGACGTGTTGGAGCTCCGAGAAGTCGAACGGCCCGTGCCGGCGACGGGCGAGGTGCTGGTGCGCGTGCGGGCGTCGTCGGTGAACGCCGCCGACTGGCACATCATGCGGGGCGACCCGTACTTCGCGCGGCTCGTCCTGGGGTGGAAGGGGCCGAAGTCGCGGATCAGGGGGATGGACTTCGCGGGGGTCGTCGAGGCCGTCGGGCCCGGCGTCGGCGGGCTGGTGCGCGTGGGGGACGAGGTGTTCGGGGAGGTCGAGGGCTCCTTCGCCGAGTACGTGCGCGTGCCGGTGCACCTGGTGGCGCACAAGCCGTCGAACCTGACGTTCGAGCAGACGGCGACGCTGCCGCTGGCGGGCAACACCGCGTGGATGGGGCTGCGCGAGCTGAAGGCCGGGCAGAAGGTGCTGATCAACGGCGCGTCCGGCGGGGTCGGGCTGATGGCGGTGCAGATCGCCAAGGCGCGCAAGGCGGTCGTGACCGGTGTGTGCAGCACGCGCAACGTCGAGCAGGTCCGTGCGGTGGGCGCGGACGTGGTGATCGACTACAGCGCCGGCGACTTCACCCGCGGCGGGGAGCGCTACGACGTCGTGTTCGACCTGGTGGGCAACAGGAAGATGAGCGAGCTCCGCGGTGTGCTGGCACCGGACGGGGTGCTGGTGCTGTCCGGCGGCGGCAGCTTCACGGGCGGGTCGCTGTTCGGCCCGTACCGGTTGATCATCCAAGGAAAGCTGCTCGCGTCGTTCACGCGGCAGCGGCTCGTGGTGCTGGAGGCCAAGCCCAGCAAGGAGAACCTCGCCGCGCTGCGGGAGCTCGCCGAGTCGGGGCAGCTCGTGCCGGTGATCGAGCGGACCTACCCGCTCACCGACGTGCCGGACGCGATCAGGCACGTCGAGTCGGAGCACGCGCGCGCCAAGGTCGTGGTCACGGCCTGAACTCAATTGACTGGCGCCCGGCCGTCGTCAGGACGACGATCCGCGCATGGTCGAGGTACGGGTGGGCGCCGGAACGGTTCGCGGTGCGGTGGAATCAGGTGTCGCGGTCTTCCGCGGCATCCCGTTCGCCGCGCCCCCTGTCGGAGGGCTGCGGTTCGCCGCGCCCCACCCGGCGCCGGCGTGGGACGGCGTCCGCGAAGCGGTGGCGTTCGGTCCGCCACCACCGCAGGCCGGGGTGTTCGGCATGGACGGCATCGGGGTCGAGGGGGACGACTGGCTGACCGTGAACGTCTGGTCGCCCGACGTCTCCGGCGACCTGCCGGTCATGGTGTGGATCCAGGGCGGTGCCTACACGATCGGCATGTCCGGGCTGCCCGAGTACGACGGCACGCGGCTCGCGCTGGACGGCGTCGTCGTGGTCACCTTCAACTACCGCGTGGGCGTGGAGGGTTTCGCCCTGGTCGAGGGCGCTCCCGCCAACCGCGGTCTGCTGGACCAGGTCGCGGCCCTGGAGTGGGTGCGCGCGGAGATCCGCGCGTTCGGCGGTGATCCCGGCAGGGTGACCGTCTTCGGCCAGTCGGCCGGTGGGGGTTCGGTGGCGGCGCTGCTCGCCATGCCGCGCGCCGCCGGGCTGTTCCACCGCGCGATCGCGAGCAGCGTGCCGGGCACGTTCTTCACCCCGGAGCTGGCCGCCGACATCGCTTCCACGTGTGCCGCGGAACTCGGGCTGCGCGCGACCG
>JASLAV010000183.1 GCA_030146905.1 Lentzea sp.
CCCGTGCGGCGACCCAGGCGACCGCACGGGTGGCTGTCTGCGCGTACCGCTTGGCGTCGGCGGCGGCCTTGCGGGCCCGCTCGGCCTCCTCGCCGGCCACGTTGGACTGCTGGCTCGCCTGCAGGGCCGCGTCGGCAGCGCGGTCAGCGTTGCTGGCTGCGTTGGCGGCTGCCGTGGCGGCCTGACCAGAGGCCTTGGCGGCGTCACCGGCTGCGCCGGCGGCGACGGCGGCGAGCTTCGCACCCGCCGCGACGCCGTACGCCTCCTGTGCGGCCGCACGTGCCGCGGTCGCCTGGTCCTTGTTCGTCGCCGCGGCGGACGCGGCGTGGTAGGCCCGGGAGGCGGCCTGCGAGGCCAGTGTGGCCGCGGATGCGGCACGAGCGGCGGCGTTCGCGGCGATGCGGGCGGCGTTGTTCGCCGCCGCGGCGGCGCCGATCGCGACGCTGGCCGCGTTGGCCGCGCCGTTCGCGGCGTCGGCCGCGCGACCGGCGGCCGCGGAGGCCTTGTTCGCGTTGTCGCTTGCCTCGGCGGTTTCCCGCGCCGCGCGTTCGGCGGCTTCCTTGGCGAGGGCGGCGGCCTGGACGGCCTTCTCCGACTCCTCCTTGGCGATCTCGGTCTCCCTGGCCGCGGTGGCGCCCGCTTCCTTGGCCATGTCGACGAGCTGGCTGACCGTCAGCACTTCCTGGTCGCGCTCACGGGCGACGTGCTGGCCGACCTCCAGGTACTCGCGGATCTCCTGGGGACCGCCCTGCAGCGCGATGCCCGCGGTGCGCTGCACCTCGGGCCCACCCGCGTTCATGATCTGGGTGACCTTGACGCGCTCGTCCTGCTCCCTCACCGGGAACTGGCCGCTCGCGAGGAACCGCCCGCGGTCGTACTCCGAGCCGTTCAGCGCCGCCTGCGCCGCCCGCCTGGTCGCTGATCCGCCCGCGTTCATGATCTGCGTGACGCGGACTCGGTTGTCCAGTTCCTGTGGCGCTTGCCAGCCGGTCTTCAAGAACTCGGCGAGCTGTTCCGGCGTTCCCGCCATCGCCTGAGCGGTCGCCTCGCGCAGCTTGCGGCCACCACCCGCGATGAGCCTGGTGGCCTTGAGCCTGGTGTCGTGCTGTGTCGCGGTCGCGAGCCCGTTCGCGAGGTAGTCGCGAATGTCCTCAGTGGACCCGAGCAGGGCTGCCTCCGCGGTGCGCTGCACCACCGGCCCGCCCGCGAGCAACGCCTGTCCGACCTTCATCCGGTCGGACAGCGGTATTTCGATGTCTTCCTGCGCCCACGCCGGTGTCACCACACCGAACGTGAGCGTGGCCGCTACGGCAGTGCCGAGCAACCGCCCCCAGGCGTTCCTTCTCACTGTCAGCCCCATGTGTCGTAGGTCGATCGAACCTTCTGTCTCCGGCTGAGCTGGCTCGGTCAAGTGGAGGCGGGTGAGCCGAATGATCACAGGCGTGTTCGCCCGGTCAGTTCTTCGTTCACAGGACCCCCAGACGTCCCCAATGCCGAAGAGCGCGTGCGAGGCCGCGATGAAGATCGCTTTTGTGAGCCCCCCGAACTGGATTCTTAGCGCACGGAACGACGTACGGCAACCAGCGCTTTCGTTACACGTTGTGGCTCGGATCACGATGCCTTGGGTTTTCTCCTTTGCTGCCCCACCATTGCCGTGGCGTCTGGGGTGACCAACGCGTCTGGGGTGCGTTTCGCGTGTGTGCGCGGTGGTTCTGGCCGTCTGCGCGGGCGCTTGTCTGGGGGAGGTAGCGGTGAGAGCTCGCTCTCGCATGCTCGTTTTCGGTGTGCTCGGCGCTGCCGCGGCACTTGTGTTCGGCTCGGTCGTGCTGACGGGTGGCGGGGCGACGGCGCTCGCCGACGACCCGCAGCCGGAGCTGGTGGAGGACTTCTCCTACCCCGGTGCGGCTGCCATCGAGGCGGCCCGCGGTATCAAGCTCAAGAAGGGCGACGGGCACATCCTGTTCGTCGACTGCGCGGACGGGCAGAACCAGCTCAAGGTGGAGAGCACGGCGTTCCCGGCTCCGAAGAACCTGTTCTGCTTCAAGATCACCGGTGCCGCGGGCAACATCACGATGGAGCTGGCCGAGGCGTACGTGGTGCACGGCAACGACTACAACGTCGTCGCGACGTGGACCGACGAGAAAGGCCAGGCGCACAACACGACGCTGCGCAAGAACGCTCCGACCGCCATCGGCGAGGGTGTGACCGGTCAGCCCGGTTCGCTCATCGAGTTCAATGCGACCCGCTAGAGGCATCAGCGCGATCGCGCTGACTTCCGCGGTGGCCGTGGTGGTGTCCGGTGGGATCGCTCTCGCGGTCGCCGGTGGTACCGCAGTGCCAGAAGGCCAGTACCAGTTCCTGGCTCGCGTGACCGCGGGCGGCAACTCCTGCTCCGGCACGCTGGTCGAGCCGCGCTGGGTCGCCACGTCGGCCGCGTGCGTGCCATCGACCGGTGAGGTCAAGGCGTCGATCGGTGCGCACACCTCGGTGGTGGACAAGGTCGTTCGCCACGGGACGCGCGCGATCGCGTTGATCCGCCTGGCGAACCCGGTTGCGAACGGCACGCCGATCGCGCTGGGCACCGGCCTCGCGCAGGGCGAGTCGCTCAAGGTGGCGGGCTTCGGCCGCACCGCGACCGAGTGGGTGCCGGACCGCCCGCACGTCGCCACGTTCACGGTCGCCTCGCTGACCGCGAACGACGCCGTGCTCGACGGGGGCAAGGACACCTGCCGCGGTGACTCGGGCGGCCCGGCTTTCCGCGAGGTCAACGGCACCCCGCAGCTCGTCGCGCTCAACCGCACGTCGTGGCAGTTCGGCTGCTTCGGCGAGAGCGGCACGCGCAAGGGCACGACCGAGACCCGCGTCGACGACCTCGCCGGGTGGTTCTCCGGTGCGTTCCTCGACCTGACCGCCACCCCGGCTCCGCGCCACGCGATCAACCTCACGTGGCAGGCGCGGGGCGCGCAGTCGTTCAAGGTCTACGCGTCGCAGCAGGCGGAGGTGCCGGTCGGACCGTCCACTTTGGTCGCCACCGTCAGCACGCCGTCGTTCACCCACAGCGCCCTCACGGTCAAGGCGACCTGGTACTACCGCGTAGTGCCGGTCAACGGCGGCCAGGACGGCCCGTCCTCGCTGATCGCCTCTGCCACCACCGGGTTGCCGACGCGCAGCGACTTCAACGGCGACGGCTTCGACGACGTCGCCGCGGTGTACGACGTGGGTTCTGCCCAGACCAAGGTGCCCGTTTGGAACGGTGGCGCGAACGGCCTGGGCGTGCCGGAGTTCAAGTGGGACAGCACAGCTGGGCAGTGGGACGCGTGGAAGTCGCGCTGGCTGACCGGTGACTTCAACGGCGACGGCCGCTCCGACGCCGCGGCGTTCTACAACTACGGCAACGGAAACGTGTCGCTGTTCGTCAGCCACTCCACCGCGACCGGCTTCGGTCCGATGGAGCACAAGTGGAACGGCGGAGCGGGCAACACGGCCGCCGAGACCTCGCGGATCGTCGCCGGCGACTTCAACGGTGACGGCAAGGCCGACATCGCCGCGTTCTACGACCTCGGCGGCGCCGCGACGCGCCTGTACGTCTGGAACGGCACGGCGAGCGGCTTCGACGCCCCGGTGCTGAAGTGGGACAGCGGTGCGGGCCAGTGGGACCAGTGGAAGGCCACGTACCTGGCCGGTGACCACAACGGTGACGGCCGCATGGACATCACCGCGGTCTACAACTACGGCGACAACAGCGTCACGCTGTTCGTCATCGAAGCCACCGCGGACGGCTTCAAGGCCCCGGCGCACAAGCTGGGTGTCACGGGCTGGAACAACGGCCAGGCCCGCTACATCACCGGTGACTTCAACGGTGACGGCCGTGCCGACGTCGGCGCGTTCTACAACTACGTCAACGACGAGGCGAAGTTGCTCGTCTTCAACGCCACGCCGTCCGGGTTCGACGGCTGGACCTCGAAGTGGTCGAGTGGCCTGTGGAACGCACCCGCGCAGTCCGCGCGCGTGGTGGCCGGTGACTACACCGGCGACGGCAAGGCCGACGTCGTGGCGTTCTACAACCACAACGACGGCGTGACGCGTGCACACCTGTTGAAGGCCAACGCAACGGGGTTCGACGGGGCCGTCCAGCAGTGGGACGGCGGGCCGGGCAACACGCCCGCGCAGAACGCGACGGTGCTCTGACGTGAAGAGGTTCAAGCGCATCACCCTGACGGCGCTCGCGGTCGGCCTGGGCGTCAGCGCCCTGCCGGTGGCGTCGCAGGCCGTGTCGGGCGGCAACCCCGTCGCGGACGGCACCTACCAGTTCCTGGCGCGCGTCGTCGCGGGCGGCAACACCAAGGGCTGCACGGGATCGCTGATCTCCGCGCAGTGGGTGATGACCTCCGCGACCTGCCTGCCGGACGGTGTCCCGGCGACGGTGTCGGTCAACGACAAGCCCGCCGTGGCGGTCGTGAAGACCACCAAGCACACCGCGCGCGACGTGGCCGTGCTGAAGCTCGCGACCCCGGTCGAGGGCGTCACGCCGCTCGCGGTGGCCACTTCCGCGTCCGCCGTCGGCGACACGCTGAAGGTGGCGGGCTTCGGGCGCACGGCCGCGGAATGGGTGCCGCTCAAGGCACACGCGGCTGACTTCCAGGTGACCGCCACCACCGCGACCACGTTGTCCCTGCTCGGCGAGAGGGACACCTGCCTCGGTGACGCGGGCGGCCCGTCGATCCGCGAGGTCGGCGGCAGGCGGGAGCTCGTCGCTCTGCACAAGACCTCGTGGCAGAACGGGTGCCTCGGCGTGCAGGAGACCCGCAAGGGCAGCACCGAGACCCGTGTCGACGACCTCGGCGCGTGGATCCGCAACTCGATCGAGCCCATCCCCGTCGTCTGCGACACCGCGCCGATCTGGGCGGCTCGTGCGAACGGCGACCTGCACCGCTACCAGCACCACGGCGCGGCGGACGGCAACCTCTCGTGGAGCGACGGCGAACGCGTCGGCAACGGCTGGTTCGGACGCATGCTCGCCGGCGGCGAGGGCGTTGTCTGGGACTTCCACAAGAAGATCGACGGCAACGACCCGTTCGC
>JASLAV010000247.1 GCA_030146905.1 Lentzea sp.
GACCTACGTGATGCGCCTCAGGCAGCTGCTGGGGCCGTCGGTGCCGATCAGGACCGTCCCCGACGGCTACCTGATCGACGTCGACGAGAAGACGATCGACCTGATGCGGTTCGAACCGCTGATCGACCAGGGCGAACAGGAACGCGCGGCGGGTGACCTGCAGGCCGCCTCCGCCGCGTTCGCCGCCGCGCTGGGGCTCTGGCGGGGGCCCGCCCTGGTGGACGTACCGTCGGAGGTCCTGCACCGCGACGAGGTGCCGCGGCTCGACGAACGCCGCCTGCACGTGCTGGAACGCCGGGTCGAGGTCGACCTCGAACTGGGCCGCCACGGCGAGCTCGTCGCGGAGCTGTCCCGCCTGACCAGCGAACATCCGTTGCGCGAACGGTTCTGGGCGCAGCTCATGGTGGCGCTGTACCGCTCCGGCAGGCAGAGCGAGGCGCTGGCCGCCTACCAGCGCGTTTCCCGCCTCCTGGGCGACGAGCTGGGCATCGACCCCGGCGACGAGCTGCGGCGCGTGCACGGTCAGGTGCTGTCGGGGTCGATCGACGCGGTGGCGGCCGCTTCCTCCGGCGCGCCCGTGGTGGCGGCGAAGCCGGAACGGGTCGTGCCGTCGCAGCTGCCGGCGGACATCCCCGACTTCGTCGGCCGCGACGAGGCCGTGTCGTTGATCATCGCTCTGCTCCGGACCGCGCAGGGTGTGCCGGTCGTCACGCTGGCGGGGCCGCCTGGCGTGGGCAAGACGGCGCTGGCCGTGCACGCGGCGCACCGGATGCGGGCGGACTTCCCCGACGGCCAGCTGTACGTGAACCTGCGCGGGTACGCCCCCGGACCACCGCTGAGCGCCGTGGACGTGCTGCCGCGGTTCCTCCGCGCCCTCGGGACCGAGCCCGACCAGGTGCCGCTGGACCAGGACGAGCAGGAGGCGATGTTCCGGTCCACCCTGACCGGTCAGCGCGTGTTGCTGCTGCTCGACAACGCGTCGTCGGCCGAGCAGATCCGCCCGCTGCTGCCCGGGTCGCCCGGTTGCGCGGTGCTGGTGACCTCACGGGACACGTTGCGGGGCCTGGCCGTGTCGCACGCGGCCTCGAACGTGCGCCTCGACGTGCTCGACTGGCACGAGACCAAGGCGTTGCTGGCGGGCATCCTGGGCGCGGACGAGGTGGCGTCCCAGGAGGACGCGGCGCTGGAGCTGGCGTCGTTGTGCGCGCATCTGCCATTGGCTTTGCGTATCGCCGCGGCGAACCTCGTGTCGCGTCCCGAACTGTCCATCGCGGACTACGTGGAGGAGCTGCGGGCGGGCAACCGGCTCGCCGCCCTGGCCGTCGAGGGGGACGAACGGGTCGCGGTGCACGCGGCGTTCGACCTGTCCTACACGGCGCTGAAGCCCGAGCTAGCGCAGATGTTCCGGCTGCTGTCGCTGGTGCCCGGCACGGACTTCACGCCGGAGATGGCGGCGGCTCTCTCCGGACTGACCACTCAGGACGCGCGCCGGCGCCTCGACCGGCTGGCCACCGCGAACCTGATCGCGAACCACGCACCGTCGCGCTACCAGTTCCACGACCTGCTGCGCGACTACGCGTCCGAGCGCCTGGCGTTCGAGGAGGGCCGCGCGGACTCGCGGCTGGCGCTGCGGCGGCTGCTCGACTGGGCGGTGCGCTCGGTCGACAACGCCACGTCGGTGATGAAGTCGACGCTGTTCCGCTTCCCGCGCCCCGCGCCGCTCGACGGCGTGGTGCCGCGGACGTTCAGCACCAGCACCGAGGCGCTGACGTGGCTCGACTGCGAGCGGGCGAACCTGGTCGCACTGGTGGCGCACTGCGTGGAGCGCGACCCGGAGAACTCGCCGTGGCAGCTGGCCGACGCCCTGCGCGGTTACTTCTACACGCAGGGACTGACCGCCGAGTGGCGCGAGACGGCCAGGGCCGGCCTCCTGGGCGCACGCGCACCGCGTGACGAGCTGGGCCAGCTCGCGATGCTCTCGTCGCTGGGCACGCTCTACTGGGTGACGGGCCAGCACCGCAACGCGCTGGGCTACTACCAGCAGGCCATCGCGCTGCAGGAGCACATCGACCTGCCGGAGGCGGAGGCCGCCGTGCTGTCCAACGCGGGCAGCGTGAACATCGACCTGGGCGAGCTGGAACACGCAGCCGACCACCTCGAACGCGCGCTGGTGATCACCCGCCGCATCGGCGCCTTCCAGGTCCAGGCCAACGCCCTGTTCAACCTCGGCGGCGTCTACATGCAGCTCGGCCACCTCGACCGCGCCGCGGCGACGTTCGAGGAAGCCCTGGAAGCCGGCACCCGCATCGACTCGTGGATCACCCAGGCGAACTCCATGCGCGCGCTGGGCGAGGTCCACGCGTGGCGCGGCGAGCCCGACCTGGGCGCCTCCTACTTCGTGCAGGCGAGCGAGCTGTACGAACGTGCGGCCGCCCGCAACTTCGGCCACACCATGCACGAGGGCATGGCCATCACGCTGATCATGCGCGGCCGCTACGAGGAGGCCGCGGTGGAGGCAACGGCCGCCATGCGGATCGCCCAGGAGATGGACAACGTCAAGAGCGTCTGCGACGCGCAGAACCTGCTCGGACGTGCCCTGGAGGGTGCGGGCCGCTACGAGGAGGCCGTCGAGCAGTTCTCGTCGGCGCTGGCGATCGCGGTGGAGACCGGCTACTCGTGGGGCCTGTGCTCGGCCCGCCGCGGCCTGGCGTCGGCCTACCGCGGGGTCGGGCGCTACGCCGATGCGTTGTCCATGGCCACCTCGGCGTTGGTCGAGGCGGGCCGGTCGCAGTTCCGGCTGGCCGAGATGGAGGTGCTGCTCGTGCTCGGGCGCATCCACCTCGACACCTCGGAAGCCGCCGGAGCGCTGGAATGCGCGCTGCGAGCCGCGTCAGTCGGCTCGGACTCGGGGCACCGGTGGGTGTTCGGGCGGGCGCTGCTCCTGGCGGGCGACGCCTCCGCCGCACTGGGCGACGTCGACTCGGCCCGCGCGCACTGGTCCTCCGCGCTGGAGGTGTTCAGCGCGATCGGCACGCCGGAGGCCTCGGTCGTCCGAGCTCAGCTGGAGGTGACGACGTAGTCGGCTCCGGCCATGGTCTCGTCGACCGCGAACCAGCCTCTTTCGTACTGCTGCCAACGGATGAAGTGCTGCCGCTGGTGCTCGCCGTCGCGTGCGACCGCACGTTCCAGCCTCGCTCGTTCGTCCCCGTGGTCGACGAAGATGCGGTAGCTCAGGGCGGTGTTCGCCTTCCTGGCTGAGGAGAACCCCTCCAGGATTATCGTCCCTTGTGGACTCAACGTGACTTCGTCGCCTTCACCGACGCACGGAAAGCCTTGGGACCAGTCGGTTTTCCGGTAGCGGCCCTCACGGCCGTCCGCGACCGCACGCAGTGCCCGCTGGAGTCGCGGCCACCACCCCGTCGCGGGGTCGTCCCACGTGGCGAAGTGGTCGGTGCTGATCAGCTGGGCGTTCAGCTCGACGGCGAGTTCCTTCGCGAACGTCGACTTGCCCGCGCCCGACGGACCGTCCACCGCGACCAGGCGGGTGCCGCCCAGCCGCGGTGGGGTCGCTCCTACATGCTCCGGCGACCAGATAGCGCACGCCCCAGCGTGAGCTCGTCAGCGAACTCCAGGTCGCCGCCCATCGGCAGGCCGCTGGCCAGCCGCGTGACGGTGAGCCCCGGGAAGTCCCTGAGCATCCGGACGAGGTAGGTGGCCGTGGCCTCGCCCTCGGTGTTGGGGTCCGTGGCGATGATGACCTCGGAGATGTCCACACCGTCGGTGGCCGTGCCGATCCGGTTGAGCAGCTGCCGGATGCGGAGCTGGTCGGGGCCCACACCGCTGAGCGGGTCCAGCGCGCCGCCCAGGACGTGGTAGCGCCCCTTGAACTCCCTGGTGCGCTCGATGGCCTGGACGTCCTTCGGCTCCTCGACCACGCAGACCAGGCTGAGGTCGCGCTTGGGGTCGCGGCAGATGCGGCACCGGGTCTCCGCGGAGACGTTGCCGCAGACGTCGCAGAAGACGACGCCCTCCTTGACCTTCTGGAGTGCGTGCTGGAGCCGCTCGATGTCAGCCGGTTCCGTTGCCAGGAGGTGGAAGGCGATGCGTTGCGCGCTCTTCGGGCCGACGCCAGGGAGTCTGCCCAGCTCGTCGATCAGGTCCTGTACCGGGCCCTCGTACATCTCTTAGCCGAGCAATCCGCCGAGGCCGCCCTGGGCGAGCGGGCCGAGCTTCTGCTCCACCAGCTGCTGCGCCTTGGAGTTGGCGTCCTTGATCGCGGCGATGACGAGGTCCTGGAGGGTGTCGACGTCCTCCGGGTCCACGATCTTCGGGTCGATGGCGAGGTTGACCAGCTCGCCGCCGCCCGTGACGGTGGCGGTGACCAGGCCGTTGCCCGCGTCGCCGGTGACCTCGGTGTCGGCCAGCTGCTGCTGGGCTTCTGCCATCTGCTGCTGCATGGACTGGGCCTGCTGGAGCAGGGCCTGCATGTCGAACTGACCGGGTTGCACCGCTGGTCCTCTCGGGTCGGGGGTTGTTGGTCCAGCGTACGGGCGGCTTGCTCCTTGCGGGTTCGTAGGTGGTTGCTTCCAGCTGGGAACAGTGCTGTTGCGTGCTTCCCCTCAGGGGCGCTGCCCCCGAACCCCCGCCAATCTGATCGGGGGACCACGCCTACCGCCGTGTTCAGGCTTTGACTGCTCGGCTTCGCCTTCGCGTTCGCCTTCGCCCTCGCCTGGGCTCGGTCAGGCCTTCTTCAGCGGGCGGGCGCCCAGTTCGTCGGCCAGCATTTTGAGGATCATCGACTCCGGGTCCTGCGCTGCCGGCATCGTGCTCGGGTCGGCTGGGCGGGCCGCCTCGGCGAGCATTGCCTCTTCGTCGTCCGGTTCTGGCGGCAGGGGGTCGTCGGGCTCGGGGGGTTCCGGTGGTGGTGGGACGTCGTCTGCCGGTGGGCGTGGGGCTGGGCGTTGTGCCGGTTCCGGCTGGCGGGGTGGTTGGGCCTGCGCCTGGCTTGGGCGGGTGGGGGCCGGGCGCGGGGTTTTGGCCGGGGTTGTGGCTTGCGGGGTCGCGCCTGGGGTGCCGTGGGTGCAGCGGACCTGCCAGGTGCCGCCCAGTACCGCCGACAGGGCGTTGGAGATCGCCTCCGTGTTGCGGGGTTCTGCCAGGCGGCGGGCCAGGGGGGCCGAGGTGTGGGTGACCGTGACCACGTTGCCGTCGACCTCGCTGACCATGGCGTTGGTCAGCATCGCCTCGGTGCTGCGGCTGGTGGAGCGGACTGCCGCCAGCAGATCCGACCACACCCTGCGGACCGCTGCCGCGTCCAGGTCGCCTGCCGCGATGGGGGGTGAGGCCGGCTGCGGCGGCTCGGCTGGGGCGATCGGCGCTGCGGCTGGGGCGGACACCACGATTTGGGCGGGCACCGGGGCCGGGGGCGATACCGGAGCCGCCACTGGCGCCGGGGTTGCCTGGACCTGGGGTGCTGCTGGGACCGCGACCGGGGCTGGGGTTGGGGTTGGGCGGGCGGGTTCTGGTTGTGCTGGCTG
>JASLAV010000278.1 GCA_030146905.1 Lentzea sp.
CGCTGGTTCCTCATCGCGTACAGCAGCACGCGTTTGCCATCGTTCGTGAGCCTGTTCTTGTTCCGCAACAGGAACACGAGGAACAGCAACGCCACCGTGATCGCGATCAACCTCCCGTCGAACACGACGGCGGTGATCGCGGAGAAGACGGCCAGGACGACCAGCAGCACGCGGAGTGCTCGGGCGCCACCACTGGGCCGGCCGTGCTGGGGACGCACCATCCCGCGGATGACCAGGCTGTGGTGCAGCGCACCCATCTCGTGGCTCGCCATCGCCACCTGGACGACCTGGGGGAGCGGGCGGGCGCTGCCGTGGAGTCCGGCGAGGACGTACGCCTCCAGCGGAGTCGAGGCGCCGTAACCGTTCTGGTGGACGGCGGTCACGAGTCCCTCGCGGGAGATCCGCACGAGACCGCCGTCCACCAACCGGGCCAGAGCGGCCTCCACCGCCCTGCCCGGTCCCCCTGCCAGGAACCCGATCTCCTCCGCTGACCAGACGACCTGGTGCGGTGTCGAAGACTTGGTCATCAGCACTCCCCTCACTGAGCCAGTGCTTCTTCGACGTGAGATCTACCCCCGGGTTCCTGGTGTTACCTGTTTCAGACCGGAAAGGCGGTCAGCTGCCGCCCCCGCCGCCACAACCGCCGCCGCCCCCGCCGCAGCTGCTGCCGCTCGAACACGAGGAAGAACCGGACGAACACGAGCTGTAGCTGCCGGAGCTGTAGGCGCCGGTGCTTCCCGAGGAGGCGAGCAGCGAGCTGCGCACCGCCAGGTCGGGGTAGACGCTCAGGCCTCCGAAGAGGACCAGTCCCGCCGCGCCCGCGTACACGGCCTCGTCCGGCGTCGCCGCACGGGTGCCGCCCCTGCGCGCCTCGTCGAGCACGCTGTTCCCCCTGCCGGTGCGGACGTGCTTGCCGCGCCGCGTGAGGAGGAAGATCAGCAGACCGGTGATGACGAGCTGCACCGTCAGCCAGCCGACGGGCGCGTCGATCGCGATGCCGTTGACCCAGCGGACGACCCCGATCGCGAGCAGCACCCACAGGGCGATGGACCCCTTGCGCAGCGCGCTTTTCGCGACCGCGGGGCTCACCACCAGGCCCATGTCCTCGAGACGCCGGCCGATCGCGGTGACGGTGTCGTCCTCGACGAGGGTCCGGATCATGAGGTGCACGGTGCGGTTGGTGTAGCGCTGGCTGTCGGTGATGACGGCGCGGTCCACCGGGTTGCGTGAACTCGTGGTGGACGTGGCCTGAACGGTGCCACGCCGGGAAGTGCGGAGCTCGCCCGCGGTGAGCAACCGGGCGATGGACGTCTCGACCACGCGCCTCGGACCGCCCGCGAGATAGGCGAGCTCGTCCATGTCGAGCGAACGCACGGGCTGGTCGCTGCGACCAGCCCGCACGCGCACCCTGATGACGATCGCGGCCAGCACGGCCAGTGCCAGCCCGATCCAGTACAGCTGAAGGAACTCCGGCCCGGACAACCCCCAAGGCTTCTGCATGTGACCCACCCCCTGACTGCCCCGAAAATGCTTCGGTGAAGTCCATGGTGTGGTCCGGGCCACATGCTCACAAGGCTTGTTGACGAAGCCTTAGGGTTGCCCGTCTTACGCCGCTCGTCAGCTCGACGAGCCGCCGTCGACTCCGCCGGAGCCTTCGCCATCGGTACCGAAGAAGATCATCACGCCTCCCAGGTCGGTCCGGTCCGAGATGACCGGACTCCTGGCCCAGTCTCCTATTCGGACGGAACGAGTTTCAAGGAGACGGAGTTGATGCAGTACCGCTGGTCCGTCGGGGTGGGGTAGCCCTCACCCTCGAACACGTGCCCGAGGTGGCTGTGGCAGGTGGCGCAGAGCACCTCGACCCGCGTCATGCCGAGGGCGCGGTCCTCGCGGAGGATGACCGACTCCCCGGCCAGGGGCGAGAAGAACGACGGCCAGCCGCAGTGCGAGTCGAACTTGGTGTCGCTGCGGAACAGCTCCGCTCCGCACGCGCGGCACTCGTAGACGCCCTCGGTCTTGGTCTCGGTGTACTCGCCCGTCCACGGACGTTCGGTGCCTGCCTGGCGCAGCACCGCGTACTCGGCGGGGTTCAGCTGGGCGCGCCATTCCTCTTCGGAACGCACGACTTTGGGGGTGGCGCCGACAACAGGTTCCATGACTCTTTATAACGCCGCCCGTGCCGCTGGGCTTCCCGGCCGTGGCGCGCGTGACGGGCCGTAAGACCCTGGTAAGGGTCGTTCGGATCAGAAGATGATGGCCAGGATGTCGCCCAGCGCGAACCAGATGGTGAGGATCACGCCGAGCAGGATCATGCCCACGACGATGACGGCGACCAGTCGCTGGTGCCCGGTCGTGCGGTTCGCGGAGTCGGCGAAGTCCTGGACACCCTCGAGGTAGCCCTCGACGGTGTAGCCGGGACGCTGGCGCTTCATCCGGTCGAGGTGCTCTGCGAACGCCTTCGTCTCCGGGTCCTGCGGGTCGAGGCCGATCAGTTCCTCCTGGAACCTCTCGCGCTCGTCCTTCGAATCGCCCATAACTCCCAGCTTAATGGCTGAGGGGCGAGATCTCGGCTCAGCTGGCGACGGCGAGTGACGGCCTGACCGCGCCGACCGCGCGCCCGTGGCCGAGAACCGGCACCGTGGCGAGGTCCTCGACGGCGCTCACGTCCACCCCGAGCCGCTTGAGCACGGCCACGACGACGACCGCCCGAGCGCGTGACGACCCGTCGGCGATCTTCAGCGCCACCCCTTCGCCGGTGGGCAGGCCGACCGCGTAGACGCCCTCGGCGCCGTCCTTGGCGATGACGCCGGGCAGGGCGCTCATCAGGGTGGTCACGTCACGTCCGGTGCCTCCGACCCACTGCGGGTGGGCGTTCATGGCGGCCGCCACGCGGTGCTCCAGGGTCCCGGGAGCGGCGGCGGCCAGGCGGCCGAACGCCCTGGCGAGGCCGGTGAGGCTGATGGCGAAGATCGGGGCGCCGCAGCCGTCGACGCCGACCTGCGCGACGGGCTCGCCTGCCACGTCCTCGATGGTCTCGCGCGTCGCGACCTGCAACGGGTGCGCGGGGTCGAGGTAGTCGGCGGTGGACCAGCCGTTGACGACGCAGGTGGCGAGCATGGCGGCGTGCTTGCCGGAGCAGTTCATGTACTTGGGGGCAGCGGCCAGGCCCCGGGCGAGGTGCCGCGCGCGGGCCTGTTCACCGAGCGGCAGGTCCGGCGTGCACCGCAGGGCGTCCTCGCCGAGCCCGGCGGACGCGAGGATCTCCAGGGCGCCGGCGACGTGGAAGTCCTCGCCGGAGTGCGAGGCGCAGGCCAGTGCGAGCAGCTCGCCGTCGAGGCCGAGGCCGTTGCGCAGCATCGCGAGGGCCTGCAGGGGCTTGTTCGACGACCGGGGGAACGCGATGTCGCCGGGCCGTCCGACGGACAGCACGGGGGTGCCGGACGCGTCGGTCGCGACCACGGTGCCGTGGTGCACCGACTCCAGGAAGTCGCCCCGCCAGACCTCGGCCAGAACCTCGTGTCCCATGTCGCCCCTCCTGCCGTCCAGAAACTGTCAACTGTCGACAGTTGACATCATCGCTATTTTAACGGGAGGACGGCCGGTGCCGTCCAGATCAGGAGACGAAGGTGACACCTCCGGCCCCATTGCACCTCAGCCTGGCCGGGCAGGCCGTGGACGTGCTGCGCGAGCAGGTGCTGACCGGTGAGATCCCCCCAGGCTCGAGGGTCAACGAGGTCGAGGTCGCGCAGAAGCTCGGCATCAGCCGCGGGCCGCTGCGCGAGGCGATCCGGCACCTGGCCTCCGAGCGGCTGCTCACGCTGGTGCCGCACCGCGGCGCGTTCGTGCCCGGCGCCGACGCGGGTGACGTGCGTGCGCTGTTCGAGCTGCGCAGCGCCCTCGAGTGCGCCGCGGCGGAACTGGCGGCGTCGCGCCGCACCGACGTCGAC
Source organism: Lentzea sp. (assembly GCA_030146905.1). The sequence continues at coordinate 3,948 of JASLAV010000278.1, forward strand.
CTGGTGCGGCTGCAGGAGGTCTGCGCGGAGAGCCGGCGCAACTACCGGGCGGGGCAGCCCTTCCCGTACCGGCTGGACCTGGCGTTCCACCAGGCGCTGCTGGACGCGGCTCGCAGCCCGCACATCGCCGAGCAGGTGCGGCTCGTGCAGCAACGGGTGGTGCTCCTGCGCAGTGCGCTCGAGGACGACCCGCCGCACCAGCACGCGTCGATGGACGACCACGACGAGCTCGTGAAGGCGATCGCGGACCGCGACACGGACAGGGCGTCGGCCGTGATGCGGCGGCACCTCTCCCGCGTGTGCGCGCAGATGCTGACGAGCCTCGGCGCTGATTTCTGAGTCGTGCCGTTCGGTGGCCGGGTCAGTGCAGAACGGTGCTCAGGAACGCGTCCGCGTCGAACCGCTCGGAACCCGCCGGAACGAGGCGGTAGGTGGTGGTGAGGAACTTCCGCAGCGTGCTCGCCGGGAACCGGAACACCGTCACGTTCCGGTCGGAGATCAGCTCCAGCACGAGCGTGCGGCCGGAGTGCGGCCGGAGTCTGACGTCACCGTCGCCCGCGCACATCGTCATGCCCTCTGCCAGCAGTTCCCTGCCCATGACCCAGGTCGCGACCGAGCCGCCGGAACGGAACCTCATCGTCACCGCGAACGGGTCGTCGGCCTGGTAGATCAGTTCGGTCTCGACCGGTGCGGTGGTGCCGTTCAGCCGGACGAAGTCGAAGACGGTGCGTGACGCGACCCGCATCGGGACTCCCTTGGTGTTCGCCTGCGTACAAAGGAGATCACGTATTCGGCGGCCAATTGGTTCAGATTCCGGTGTTGTCATCACCAATTGATTGATCGGACAGTTTCACGTTCCTCGGCTCATGTCCCGCTCCGGAAAGCCGGACCGATCCGATGAGAACCTGCCGCTCGCCGACGGACGTGCGGAACTCGCCGGTGGGCCAGTGCTCGATCCTGAGCTCGTCGCCGGGCAGGACGGGAGCGGTGAACCGGGCGTGCAGCTCGGTGAAGTGCTTGCCGCGCACGGTGATCCCGAGCGTGCACAGACCGTGCAGGATCGGCCTGTCGAACCCGGCCCGCCGGGCGAACTCCGGGTCGTGGTGCATCGGGTTCACGTCACCGGTCTCGCGGTAGCGCAACGCCTGGTCGGGCGAGGTCGCGAAGAAGCTCACCTCGGGGGCGCCGTCCGGGACGGAGAACCCGCGGGTCCGGCCCCGTTCGCCGCCGAAACCGCCTTCGCCCTTGATGAAGCACGACGAACGCGTGGTCGCGTACTCCGACTCCCACCGGCTGACGACGAGCGCGCCGGAGCCCTTGTCGTAGATGTTCTCGACCGTCTTGGTGACGACCGCGGAACCTTCTGGGGGAAGCGCTTTGTGCAGCCGGAGCGACTGTTCGGCGTGCAGGACCTGGGTCATGTCGGCGCCGGTCAGCCCGAGCTGCGGGCCGCCGTGCTGCAGCAGCGGGATGGCGAAGGCGGGGGAGAAGGCTCCGGCCGCCGCCGCGTACACCTCGGCGTCACCGGCGGACCAGGTGCGGACCTGCCGTTCGGCGACGCCGAGGATGTCGTGGTCGAGCACAGGACTAGCCCAGGGTGCCGCGGACGTTGGCGTGGCCCTTGAGCAGGTTGCGGGCGATCGTGCGGCGCTGGATCTCGTCGGTGCCCTCGTAGATGCGCAGCAGCCGCAGCTCGCGGTACCAGCGCTCGATCGGCAGCTCGCGGGTGTAGCCCATGCCGCCGTGGATCTGCAGGACGCGGTCGACGATCTCGTTGGCCTTGATGCCGCCGTAGAGCTTCGCGATCGACTGCGCCTGCCGCGAGTCCTGCTTCTGGTCGACGAGCCACGCGGCGTGCAGCACGAGCCAGCGCAGCGCCTCGATCTCGACGGCGGAG
>JASLAV010000646.1 GCA_030146905.1 Lentzea sp.
CCGGGCACATGGACGTGATCACGCCCGGCACCGAGGCGTGGGAGCGGTGCCGCGCGGCTGCCGGGCGGCTTGCGCGCGGCTGCTAGAAAGGGTCGGTGCCGAAGGTTGTCGACCACGAGGAACGCCGCCGCGAACTCGCTGAAGCCGTCTGGCGCATCGTGCGGCGCGACGGGATCGACCACGCGTCCGTGCGTGCTGTCGCTGCCGAGTCCGGGTGGTCGAGCGGGTCGTTGCGCCACTACTTCCCGACCCAGGACGCGTTGCTCGGGTTCGCCATGGAGCTCGCGTACCGGAGGTTCCTCGCGCGGCTGGAGAAGATCGACACCTCGGTCGGCAACCGGGAGCTGCTGAGGGCCATCGCCCACGAGCTGCTCGCGCTGGACGATGAACGGCGCGTGGAGGCCGCGGTGCTGTTGTCATTCCTGCCGCGGGCGATGGTCGAGCCGTCGTTGCATGAGATGGAGCGCTACGGCACGCGTGAGCTGTACAGCGGGGTCGCGCGTGTCTTCGCCGCCGCACAGGAGGCCGGTGAGCTGCGGGAAGGCGTGGTGCCGATGAAGGCGGCGCGGCGGCTCGTCGTGCTGATCGACGGGCTCAACATCCACCACGGGCTCGGGCCGGACGAGCTGACGGCCGACGACATGGTCGAGGCCGTCGACGAGCAGCTGGACGCCTTCTTCGCCTAACGTCGGGGCATGTCCTGTTTGTTCTGCCGGATCGCCGGCGGTGAGGTTCCCGCGACTGTCGTGCACGAGACCGAGACGACGCTGGCGTTCCGCGACATCCAGCCCAAAGCGCCGGTGCACGTGCTGCTCATCCCGCGCGAGCACGTGCCGGACGCCGTCGACCTGACCGGCGACCAGCTCGGTGACCTCTTCGCCGCCGCGAAGGAGGTCGCCGAGGCCGAGGGCGTGGCCGAGTCGGGCTACCGGTTGCTGTTCAACACCGGGCCGGACAGCGGTCAGGAGGTCTTCCACGCCCACCTGCACCTGCTGGGCGGAAAACGCCTCTAGCCGAGGGCTTGGAGCAGGGGAGCGCGGTAGCGGGAGCGGTCACCGGGCAGCTTCTCGGCACCCCTGACCATCCAGGTGGCCGGGCCCCACGACTCCAGACCGTGCTCGCGGACGAACGCGATCACCTCCGGGTCGTGCACGTCGACGCGCACGCTCGGGACGCCGGCCGCGCAGTCGGCGATGAGCGCGCACGTGTCGGCCTCGGTGTCCGCGATGATCGGGCCGATGAGCATCCGCTGGTCGCGGACCTGCCACGTGCCGGCGACACCGTGGTCGGAGATCCGGATGGTGCCCATCGCGAGCAACGACTCCCACAGGTACGGCCGCGTGATGCCCGTGACCTTGATGTCCAGGGCGACGACGTCGTCGAGGTCGGCCGCCGTCGCGATGCGCGACACACCGGCCGGTGGCCCGGTGAAGGTGCCCGCGTGGATGTCGGTGAAGCCGACGGCGTGGAAGCCCAGCTGCTCGTACAGCGGACGCCCCATGTCCGTCGCGAACAACGTCGAGACGTCCGAGTCCAGCACGTGGGACACCAGGCGCCGGGCGTGACCCCGACGCGCGGCGCGCTCCGCGACCAGCACCATGCTGATCGACGCGAGCTCCGGGTAGCGCGTCACGATCGTCGTGCCGACGAGGCCCTGCTCGTCGAACAGCCCCCAGCCCTCGCCGTGCGTGAGCAGGAACTCCCACTTCTTCTCCTCGCGCGGCCACGACCGGCTTTCCGCCAGGTCGGAGCACGCGGGGATGTCGTCCAGTTCAAGTTGTCGCAGTTCGAGTTGTCGCAGTTCCAACACGGTTCCCCCGTCATCCCAGCGCGAGCGACGCGGGCGCGAAATACCGCCCGCGGTCCCCGCCGACGTCCTCGACGCCGTGCACCATCAGCGCGCAGCCCCCGCGCACCTCGAAACCCCTGCTCAGCAGGAACTCCGCCACGTCCTGGTCGCTCACGTCCACGCGGACCCGGCCGGCTCCGGCGGCCACGTCGACGATCATCTCGCACGCCGCCGAGGCGTTCGGCGCCACGAGCGGACCGATGACCAACATCTCATCGTTGCGCCGCGTGCAGACGAAGCCGTCGTTCGCCATGTGAGCTGTGTAGGAGGAGGACGAACCGAACACGTGCGCCCAGAACGCCTTCCGCGTGAACCCGCTCGCCGCCTTGTCCATCGCCACCACCGAGGGCAGGTCATCGGGCGTGGCGAGTCGCGTCACGCCGGTCGCCGAACCGTCGAGTTCGCCGTGGTGAGCAGAGGCACGCCCGACCGGGTGAAAGCCGAGCCGCTCGTACAGCGGCTCACCCATCGCGGTCGCGTACAGCACCGACGGACCGGTGGCCAGCACATGGGACACCAACGCGGTCGCGACGCCGCGCCGACCGGCCCGCGAACCGACCAGGACACCGCTGATGGCCTGCATTTCGGCATACGGCGTGACCAGGGTCGTGCCGAGCAACCCGGTCTCGTCGAAGGCTCCGTAACCGGGTCCGAGTGCCAGCAGCACCTCCCACTGAGCGGGCGTCCAGCTCCAACCCCGGTCGGTCACGAGCTTCATGCACTCGGGTACGTCCTCGACACGGAGGCTGCGAATCTCCACAGCTCGTGAGCACACACGGTGAGCAATCCGGTAGCCACTCATTTTCGGCCGGACTAGCATCGACGCCACCAGATCCGAGCGACAGGAAGCAGGCCGGGGCCACGTGGCCGACGAAACACAGCAGAGCAACAAGGAAGGTCAGTCCCGGTTCGCCGTGCCCGATGGTGCGGTGCTCAGCCTGCTGGGGTCGCGCGACGAGAACCTCCGCCTCGTGGAGGAGCTGCTCGACGCCGACGTCCACGTGCGCGGGAACGAGATCACCTTGTCCGGCGACCCCGCCGACGTGGCCTTCGCCGAACGCGTCTTCACCGAGCTCGTCACGCTCGCGAGCCGCGGCCAGTCCATCGACCAGCACGCCGTGCGGCGCGTCGTGGCGATGCTGAGCGCGAACGAGGCGGAGTCGCCCGCGGAGGTGCTGAGCCTCGACATCGTGAGCCGCCGCGGCCGCACCATCAGGCCGAAGACGCTGAACCAGAAGCACTACGTCGACGCGATCGACAAGAACACCGTCGTGTTCGGCATCGGCCCCGCCGGCACCGGCAAGACCTACCTCGCCATGGCCAAGGCCGTGCAGGCGCTGCAGGCCAAGCAGGTCAACCGGATCATCCTGACCCGCCCTGCCGTCGAGGCCGGCGAGCGGCTCGGCTACCTGCCGGGCACGTTGTACGACAAGATCGACCCGTACCTGCGCCCGCTCTACGACGCGCTGCACGACATGGTCGACCCGGAGTCGATCCCGCGCCTCACGCAGGCGGGCACGATCGAGGTCGCACCCCTCGCATACATGCGTGGCCGCGCGCAGCCGATCTTCACCCCCGTCCTGACCCCTGACGGCTACCGCCCGATCGGATCGCTGCAGGTCGGTGACCTCGTCATCGGCTCCAACGGTGAGCCGACCCCGGTGCTAGGCGTGTACCCGCAGGGTGAGAAGGACGTCTACCGGGTCACCGCCCAGGACGGCTCCTCGACGCTCGCGTGTGGGGAACACCTCTGGACGGTGCGCACGGCGTCCGACCGCCGCCGGAACAAGCCGTGGCGCGTGCTCGAGACGAACGAGATGATCGGCAAGCTGCGGGCCGCGCACGCCCGGCGCTACGAGCTTCCGCTGCTCAGCGCGCCGGTGTGCCTGCCGGAACGCGAAGTGCCGATGAACCCGTACGCACTCGGCCTGCTCCTCGGTGACGGCTGCATCACGGGCTCCACGACGCCGTCGTTCTCCACCGCCGACCCGTCGCTCGCCTTCGCCCTCCAGGTGGCGCTCGAGCCGATCGCGGTGATGAAGAAGAACCAGGTCGACTACACGCTGAACCGCGTGAAGGCGCCGGGGGACGTGGTGACCCTGGAGAACCCGGTGACCGGGGTGATGCGGAAGCTGGGCCTGCACGGCACCCGGTCGCACACCAAGTTCGTGCCAGAGCTCTACCTGCGGAACAGCGCCGAGGTCCGGCTGGCCGTTCTCCAGGGTCTGCTCGACACCGACGGCGGTCCGGTCACCCAGGCCGGACGCACGTGCCGCATCCAGTACACGACGACGTCGGAACAGCTGCGGGACGGCGTGGTCGAACTGGTCCGGTCACTCGGTGGCGTCGCCTACTGGCGTTGCCGTCCCGCTGAGGGGCGGAAGCCCGGGATGGCGAAGGGACGTGAGGTCGGCTACCGCCACGACGCCTTCGTCCTCGACATCCGGCTGCCCCAGGGCGTCGAGCCGTTCCGGCTCAAGCGCAAGCGGGAGAAGTACCACGCAGCCGGTGGTGGCGGGCGTCCGATGCGGTTCATCGACAGCATCGAGCCCGCCGGCCGGACGGAGACGGTGTGCATCCAGGTGGCGGCGCAGGACTCCCTGTACGTCACCGAGGACTACCTCCTGACGCACAACACGCTCAATGACGCGTTCATCATCCTCGACGAGGCGCAGAACACGACTCCCGAGCAGATGAAGATGTTCCTCACGCGCCTGGGCTTCGGCTCGAAGGTCGTCGTCACGGGTGACATCACCCAGGTCGACCTGCCCGGCGGGCAGCGCAGCGGTCTGAGGGTCGTCAGGGACATCCTCGAAGGTGTCGACGACGTGCACTTCTCGGTGCTGACCAGCCAGGACGTGGTGCGCCACACCCTGGTCGGCGACATCGTCGACGCGTACGAGAAGTGGCAGGTCCAGCAGGACGTCCTGGACCAGGACGGGCCACACCACGGACCCGGTGCACGCCGGGGGAACCAGCGCCGGGGACGATAGGCGCCGTGAGCATCGAGATCGCCAACGAGTCGGGTGTCGGAGTCGACGAGGGTTCCATCGTCTCCGCCGCCCGGTTCGCCCTGGACCGCATGGGCGTGAGCCCGCTGGCCGAGCTGTCCGTCCTGCTCGTCGAACTGGACGTGATGGCGGACCTGCACGAGCGCTGGATGGACCTGCCGGGGCCCACGGACGTCATGGCCTTCCCCATGGACGAGCTGGACTCCGCGCGCCGGCCCGACGCCGCGGGACTCGGTCCCGCGTTGCTCGGGGACATCGTGCTGTGCCCGGCGTTCGCCAAGGACCAGGCCAAGAAGGCGGGCCACGGCCTGCTGGACGAGCTGCACCTGCTGACCGTGCACGGAGTGCTGCACCTGCTCGGCTACGACCACGCCGAGCCGGCTGAGGAACGTGAGATGTTCACGCTGCAGAACCGCATCCTCGCGGACTTCCGCAACGCGCGTGACGAGGCCGAACGGGCCGCGCTCCAGCGCAGCACGGACGACAAGGTGCTCGGTGCCGTCGGCCTGGACGAGCAGAGGCCTCTGCAGCACCCAGAAGAAGACTGACGCGACATGAGCGCGAACCCCGCCAGTGTGATCGTGCTGGCCGTCTTGCTCGTGCTCGTCGCCGGTGTCTTCGCGTGTGTGGACGCCGCGCTTGGCACCGTGTCCCGCGCACGGGTGGAGTCACTGCAACGGCAGGGGCGGTGGGGGACCGGGCAGCTGCTTCAGGTCCTCAACGACCGGCCACGGCACGTCAACCTGTTGTTGCTGCTGCGCCTGGCCTGCGAGATGTCGGCCGCGGTGCTGGTCACGACGGTGTTCCTGGACTACGTGCAACAGGACTGGGTCGCCGTCCTGTACTCGTGCCTGAGCATGCTCATCGTGTCGTACGTGCTCGTCGGTGTCGGACCGCGCACCATCGGCCGTCAGCACCCGTACGGCGTGTCGCTGCTCGCGGCGGGCACGGTCCGGCAGCTCGGCCGGGTGCTCGGGCCGCTGTCCAAGCTGCTGATCCTCATCGGCAACGCGATCACGCCCGGCAAGGGCTTCCGCGAGGGCCCGTTCAGCTCCGAGGTGGAGTTGCGGGAGCTCGTCGACATGGCGCAGGAACGCGGCGTCGTGGACGAGGGCGAGCGCGAGATGATCCACTCGGTGTTCGAGCTGGGTGACACCATCGCCCGCGAGATCATGGTGCCGCGCACCGAGATCGTGTGGATCGAGCAGGCCAAGTCGCTGCGGCAGGCGCTCGCGCTGTCGTTGCGCACCGGCTACACCCGCGTCCCGGTGATCGGCGAGAGCGTCGACGACGTGCTCGGCGTGGTGAACCTCAAGGACCTGATGCGGGCCACGCTCGCCGACGGCGAGGACCCGAAGACCGTCTCCGAGCTGATGCTCCCGACGACCTTCATCCCCGACTCGAAGCCGATCGCCGACCTGCTGCGCGAGATGCAGGTGTCCCGCAAGCACATGGCGATCGTCGTCGACGAGTACGGCGGCACCGCGGGCCTGCTCACGATCGAGGACATCCTCGAGGAGATCGTCGGCGAGATCACCGACGAGTCCGACACCGACGACCGGCCGCCGGTCGAGCACCTCGACGACGGCGCGGTGCGGGTCAGCGCGCGCCTGCCGGTGGACGACCTGGACGCGCTGTTCGGCACCGAGCTCGATGACCACGAGGTCGAGACCGTCGGCGGCCTGCTCGCGCAACGGCTCGGGCGCGTCCCGCTGCCCGGCACCGAGGCCGAGATCGCCGGTCTGCGCATGCGCGCGGAGGGCGGCAAGGACGAACGGGGCCGCATCCGCGTCACGACCGTGCTCGTGCGTCCCGTGCAGAAGGAGAACGAAGAAGATGAGTGACCTGGACCCTGAGGACGCCAAGCTCGTCACGCTCGCGCGGTCCGTCCGTGCGCGCAACGGCGCTGCGGAGGGTGCGGCGGTCCGTGACCTCGACGGGCGCACGTACAACGCGTCGACCGTCTCGTTGCCGTCGTTGAAGCTCACGGCGCTGCAGGCCGCCGTGGCCGCCGCGGTGTCGAGCGGCGCGGAGGGGCTGGAGGCGGCTGCCGTGGTGACCGAGGAGTCCCGCGTCGACGCCGAGTCGCTGGCCGCGGTGCGCGACCTCACGCCGTCCGGCCCGGTGTACATCGCGGACACGTCCGGCGAGCTGCGCAAGCAGGTCTGAGGGCCCGCGAACGGGCACAACCGGCGAGAGGGACAATGGACGGATGGATGGTTACCGCTCCGGGTTCGCGTGCTTCGTCGGACGCCCGAACGCAGGGAAGTCGACGCTGACGAACGCGCTGGTGGGCACGAAGGTCGCCATCACGTCGAGCAAGCCGCAGACCACCCGGCACACGATCCGCGGCATCGTGCACCGCGAGGACGGCCAGCTCGTGCTGGTCGACACACCGGGTCTGCACCGGCCGCGCACGCTGCTCGGCCAGCGGCTCAACGACCTGGTGCGCGAGACGTGGTCCGAGGTCGACATCGTCGGCTTCTGCGTGCCGGCCGACCAGAAGGTCGGTCCCGGCGACAAGTTCATCGCCGCCGAGCTCGAGAAGGTCGCCAAGCGCACGCCCGTGGTCGGCATCGTCACCAAGACCGACCTGGTCTCGCAGCAGCAGGTGATGGAGCAGCTGCTCGCGCTGCAGAAGGTCATGGAGTTCGCCGAGATCATCCCGGTGTCCGCCGTCGACGGCTTCCAGGTGGACAAGCTGAGCGACCTGCTGCTGCACAAGCTGCCGGAGGGCCCGCAGCTGTTCCCGGACGGCGACCTGACCGACGAGCCGGAGCAGACCCTCGTGGCCGAGCTGATCCGCGAGGCCGCCCTGGAGGGCGTGCGCGACGAGCTGCCGCACTCCATCGCCGTGGTGGTGGAGGAGATGGCGCTGCGCGAGGGGCGTGACGACCTGACGGACATTCACGCGTTCGTGTACGTGGAGCGGCCGTCGCAGAAGGCGATCATCCTGGGGCACCGGGGCGAGCGGCTCAAGCAGGTCGGCATGACCGCGCGCAAGCAGATCGAGGCGTTGCTGGGCACCCGCGTCTACCTGAACCTGCACATCAAGATCGCCAAGGACTGGCAGCGCGACCCGAAGCAGCTGCGCCGCCTGGGGTTCTAGATGGCGGGCTTCTGATGGCGCACCTCTACCGCGACACCGGCATCGTGCTTCGCGTGCAGAAGCTCGG
>JASLAV010000385.1 GCA_030146905.1 Lentzea sp.
CACCAGGGTGCCGTCCACGATCAGCACGGTGTCCGGGCTGTGCCGGCGGGTCACCGGCGCGAGCGCCAGCAGCGGCGCCAGGTGATCCACCACGCGGCCCGCCGCGGACTTCGAGATCCCGAACAGCAGCGCGACTTGCCGCAACGTCAGATTCGTCCGGTAGTACACCGCCACCAGCAACACCCGATCCGCCAGTGGCAAACCCCACCGCCGGCCGCTGCCGGTCTGCTCACCACCCCGACAGGCCACGACCCGCACGAGCTTGCGGAACACCCGCACCGACAAGCCCGTGAACACCGGCACCCACTCCGGCCGGTCCGCACTGATCACTTGATCCACACCAAGATCATCGATCACTTCGAGACGGCGTTACGGGACAACCTTTAGCAGGGCTTTGTTTGATCGGCTGCTGGAGGTGTCGCTGATGTGATCTTCTTGGTGGGTGAGGCCGGAGGAGATGGCGCTGGTTCGCCCGGTGATCGAGGACTTCGCTGCGGAGATGTTCGGCGGGTTCGCTCGTCGTGACCAGCGAGGCAAGGGCGAGCTGTATCTGCGTGGGCTGTTGCTGGACGGCAAGCGCAAGTCGATGCAGCCCATGGCAGAGCGCTTGCGTGTTGACCATCAGCAGTTGCAGCAGTTCGTCGCGACCTCGACCTGGGACCACACCGAGGTCCGGCGTCGGCTGGCGGTGTGGGCGGCGGAGTTCGTCGATCCGGACGCGTTGGCCATTGACGACACCGGTTTTCCCAAGGATGAGACCTCGTCGCCGGGTGTGGCGCGGATGTACTGCGGAGCGTTGGGAAAGCGGGGCAACTGCCAGATCGGGGTCAGCGTGCACGCCGTCACCGACTGGGCCTCGGCCGCGGTGGACTGGCGGTTGTTCCTGCCCGAGTCCTGGGACGATCGCAAAGCCGCCGAGGAGCACACGGCAGCGGAGATCGCCCGCAAGCGGGCTCGCTGCGCGATCCCGGATGACCAGCGGCATCGGGAGAAGTGGCGGCTGGCGCTGGACATGATCGACGAGACTCTCGGCTGGGGCCTGCCGCGGCGGCCGGTGGTCGCCGACGCCGCCTACGGCGACGCCACCAGCTTCCGCCAAGGAGGCCTGACCTACGCCCTGGCGGTCTCCGCCTCCACCAGCGTCCACCCCGCCGACACCTGCCCGGTCCCGCCGGCATGGTCGGGCACCGGCCGCCCGCCGACGAAGACCACCTACCCCGACAAACCCGTCACCGCCAAGACACTGGTGACGGCGGCCGGGCGCTCAGCCGGGCGATTCGTGCTCTGGCGCCATGGCTCCCGCACCAGCTCCGTGAACCCGGCCGCGGCCATGCGCTCGCGGTTCGTCGCGCTGCGGGTGCGTCCGGCCAACCGCAACATCCCCCGCGCCGACGACGGCAGCCTGCCCGAGTGCTGGCCGAATGGCCAGCCGGAGCGGCCGAGCCCACCGACTACTGGCTGTCCACCCTGCCCGCCGACATCCGGCTACGCGACCTGGTCAAGATCGCCAAAATCCGCTGGCGCATCGAGCACGACTACCGCGAACTCAAAGACGGCCTCGGTTTGGACCACTTCGAAGGCCGTTCCTGGCTGGGCTGGCACCGCCACGTCACGCTCGCCTCGGTCGCGCAAGCCATCTGCACACAGCTGCGCCGCACCCCAAAAGCCCCTGAGCGGGACTGACTCTCTACGCCGTCCTGCGCGAACTGCAGGTCCTACTCGCGGCCTGGACCGGCGTCTGCCACACCTGCCGACAACCCGTCCAAGCCACAACCGACCCACAGAAACCACAGCTCAACAGCACCTAACGAAGCCCTACTAGGGCCACGACATCCAGGCCGCGATCGCCGCGCACCAAGGCCGCTCGCCGCACAACGTGCACTCGGCGTTGCGATCACTGTTTCGTGGCCTCAAGCAAGAGTGCCGGGTTTTCCACAATCCTGCGCGCGGTGTTCCCGGCCGCTTCAGCGTCGGTTCGGCGAGTTACACGCAGCGGCTTGAGCGCCTCGCGGTGAACTCATGTGATCTCGGCAGTACGCCACTCGGAAATCTCTGCGTCGGGCCCCTGGGCGAGCGTCATGACTGCACTCACGCCCATGCCGACCCCGAGTGTCTGCCGCGCGTCGCGGTTCACACGACCTCCTGATCAAATCCTGCGCTACTCCTGGAGCCGGGACTGTGCGGAGTCGCGGGATCAGCTGTCGCTGACCAGCTGGCTCCGGCGTGGCCGAGACAATTGGAGCTACGACGAAGGGGCCATTTGGGGGACTGCGGTATCGGTCGCCTTCGACGAAGGGGTAGGTTGCATATTGTTACCCCGGACCTCGGTGACGTGACCTGTTCCATGACAATCGTGGACGCAGATCACGGGCCGAGGTTTTTGCATGGACGGCCCGATATGCAGGCCTTCTGATCGGGTGTCCTGTCCGCGGTCTTCCTTGTCTTTTTCCGCTGGTGCGTCCGTGCCGCGCGGTCATCCCTATTTTTCGTTTCAGGAAATGAACTAGTTATGCAACGCATCCGCACCATCCTCCATTCCATGATCGGGGCCACCGTCGTGGCCGCCGGTCTGGTCGCCCTTGCCCCCGTAGCACAAGCCATCACCATTCCGGTGGCGTGCAGCGAGAACGCCTTGGTCGCGGCGGTGAACCAGGCCAACAGCACTCCCGCCTCGGACACGCTCGTGCTGGCAGGCGGCTGCACCTACCAGTTGACCTCCGCTCACGGTGGCCTCACCACCGGACTGCCAGTGATCACCACCCCGATCCAGATGATCGGCCCGGCAGTCATCACCCGCTCCTCCGCACTGCCGTTCCGGATCGCCGAAGTCAGCTCGACCGGCAGCCTGACCCTGACCACCTCGGTCATCTTCACCAACGGCAGCGCCGTCGGTGACGGCGGCGGCATCCTCAACCGGGGCGCGGTCACCCTCACCAACAGCAGCCTCATCGGGAACGTGACCACGCTCAACGGCGGTGGCCTGGCCAACGCCGACACCGCCTCCGGCACTGCGCCCTCCGCGACCTTCACCAGGAGCAACGTCACCGGCAACACCGCGCTGCTGCGCGGTGGCGGCATCTACAACGGCCTGCGCGGCACGTTGACCACCACAGGTGTATCCGGCAGCCCGATGTTCATCCTCAACAACACTGGTTCCGAAGGTGGTGGTGTCGCCGCGGTCAATTCCACCGCGACCACCATGACCCAAACCGCAGTCACGGTGAACACCGCGGTGCTGACCGCTGGTGGCGTCTACCGCCTCGGCGGCACCATGACCACCACCAACTCACCCATCACCGCCAACACCCCCAACAACTGTGTCGGCAGCGTTCCGGCCGTGCCCAACTGCACCGGCTGACCACCACGCGGGTGAACCGCACACGCCCCCAGTAAATGCTCCACTCGATACCAAGGAGACCTCGTCATGGGAATCGTCATCATCGGCGGCCTGATCGACTCCGTCATCGGCATCATCAACGGCGCCGTGGCCGGCATCCTCGGTGCCGCCGGTGCGCTCCTGCCCATCATCTAGAACCAGAGCCCGACCGCGCGACCCCCACCAGGCCTTCGCCGGCCGGCGGGGGTCGTGCCCGGTTGCAGGGACAAAGCAGTGCGGTAAACCCTGGCGAACGGGTGTGGATCAATACTTGCGGAACGCAATTTGCCGTCCATGAGCAGAGCTGCACGATGATCATCAGCTTGGCCGGAGCATTGCAGTCACTGGCAATCAATGTGGGGACGCGTTGCGCGCTGCCGCGAGTTCCGTCCGCTGGTTGAACAATTATCTTCGTGGCGTGAACCGGAGCCGCCGCCACACCCGACGGGCTCTGTGATTGTCCTGCACACCTATACCGACGCCTACCTCTTCCCGGTTCAGCCCGGTGGCAGGTGGGATCGAAAACTCCGGCACCTCACCGGCGTGGACACCATCACCGCGGCTGGAGGCAAGGACGGCAACGATGCCTGCGGCGGTACCAGCTGCAGCGGCCCCGGTGGCATCGGCGGCGCTGCAGGAGCCGGCGGTCTCGACAACTCCGGAACCATCAACGATTGGGCTCGACACCATCGCCACCCTGTCCGGCGCCAGCGGCCTCGCAGGCGGCCACGGCATCGCCGAGATCAACAACGGCAGCATCTGCACCTGCTGACTAGCAGTGCAGCGGTACCAACAGGGCAGCGGCAACGGTGTCGCCGCCGCCCTCGACGATCCCAGGGACGCTGTAGCTGCCAACAACTCTGTCCACGGCACATCCTGTGGTTCCGGTGCGGCTCACACTGCTCGCGTCCACATCCACACCTTGGAGCGCCTTGCCTTCTGGCGTAGCCGGTCAACCTTCTGCCAATGCGTTGCCCAGTGACCTCGGAGCGGCCCAGGACGTGAACACCCACGGCCGCCGTGGCCGGGGCGCAGCAGCGATTCACTCCGGGCACCACGTTCGTTCACCCGTTCGCATGCCGCCCCTTTCGGTGGCAGCATGCGCGAAAGAGCTCGGCTATGTTCGGCAGTAGTCGGTTCTCACCGACGAATGCAGCCCTTCGCGCGGCCGGCGACGTGTCAGTCGCTGAGCCTTGGGGCGTGCGCCCGCCCTGGACCCCGGCGGCAACCACTTCTCCAGTCTCACTGTCAGGAGTGCCGCCATGGCCAACCCGGAATCCTTCCCCGGCACAGAACGTGCGCCCCGCACGATCGGTTTGCCCGACGTCGAACAGCTGGAGGCGGACACGCACGCCCTGCGCCTGGTGGACTACCGCCAAGGCGGCGATGCGTGTCTCGACGCGATCCGCAGCCGGATAGGGGAGGGGCGGTTGATGCTCGAGGCGTCAGCCGCCGAGTACGTGCGGCGCCGGTTGCACGTGGGGCTGGGCGATCTGCACAACCTCGCCGGCTGGGTGTGCTTCGACGTCGGCCTGACCGGCAGCGCCCGTGTCCACTTCGCCCGAGCGCTCGTGCTCGCCGGTTGGGCCCGGCACAACAGCCTGGTGGCCAACATCTGCTATCGGCTCGGCCGCGTGTGCTTGCACCACGAGAGCCTCGACGAGGCCTTGGGCTACTTCGAGCTGGGTCAGCTCGCCGCGGACGGGCCGGGCGACGAGATCGCCGCCAGCATCCTGTCGATGAACTCGGCGTGGGCCCACGCCAGGAAAGGTGACGGTGGTCAGGCGCTCGCCGAGCTCGACCGCGGCAGGGACCGGTTCGCGGCCGCCGACCACACCGGCGTGCCCAGCTGGGCCGGGTTCTTCACCGAGACCGATTTGTCGGCCATGGTCGGCGCCGTCCACACCGATCTGGCTCTCACCACGAACCTCAGCCACGCCCGCACCGCGATTCCGCTGCTCACCGCAGCGGTCGACGACTACAGCGACGGCATGGCCCGCAGCCGTGCATTCAGCCTCGTCCTGCTGTCGATCAACCACCTGCTCGATCGGGATCTCGATCACGGCATCGCCGTCGGATTCCGCGCGCTGGCATCCGCCGAGACATTCACCTCGGCACGTGTCCGCGATCGCATCCGGCCACTGGGCGAGCAAGCTGCGCGCCACCGCTCCCACGCCGCTGCGCGGGAACTCGCCGCGCGCATCGCCGAATTTGCCGGCTCCCCGCACCGGCAACACTGACACGTTTCCCGGCGGAGCTGTCCGCGCTCGACCAGTGCCGTCCCCGCGTCGTCCGTGCGGTCCGACAAGTGGGTGATGGTGGTAGGTATGGGAAAGTGCCAAGGTTCCTCTTAGATCACAATGGCGAGGAGTGACCGACATGGGCACGAATCGGCATCTCGGCATACTGGTGGTGATCGACGAGATCGCCAGGGCCGACCAGGAGCCCGTCGGAATTCGCCATGTCTGTCTTGCCTGCCGGACCGGTCTGAACGCTGTCGGCGTCGGCGTCTACCTGGCCGGTGCGGTGCAACCGCTCGAAGTCGTCGGAACCGCTGGTGACGAGATGGCCGAGTTGCAGGTGACGGTGGGTGAGGGGCCTGTCTCGGAGGCTCTGCGGCACAACCAACCGGTGTTCGTATCCGACCTGGCAGGCGAGTGGAGCGCGCAGCGCTGGCCCGTGTTCGCCCCGGCCGCGGCCGGAGCAGGGGTGGCGGCGGTGTTCGTCCTGCCTCTGACGCTCGGGGCGATCGCGCTGGGCGCATTGGAGATCTGCCGGGACGTGGACGGCCCGTTGTCGCCGGAGGAGCTCGCGGACGCACTGCTGTTCGCGGACACCGCGACAACGCTGTTGCTCGCCCGGTCGCAGATGTCGACGGCGCTGGACACCGTCGACCTGCCGCATTCCGAGCCGGATGGCCGCTGGGCGGTGGTGCACCAGGCCACCGGCATGATGTCGGTGCAGCTGGACACCGACCTCGGTGAGGCGTTCCTGCGGTTGCGGGCCCACGCGTACCTCACCGGCCTGCGTCTCTCGGAGGTTGCAGCCGACGTGGTTGCGCGCAAACTGAGATTCACACCGGATACCAACCATGAGAAACAGAGGTGAGCTACGTGTTGGACCGGCGGATCACTCAGACCTTCGTGGAGCTGGCGGACACGCTCGTGTTGCAGTTCGACGCCATCGACTTCCTGCAGACCCTGACCGAACGGTGTGCCGAGCTGCTGGACATCGACGCGGTCGGAATCCTGCTGACCGACCAGCGGGGAGCCCTGAGCCTGGTGGCCGCGTCCACCGAGCAGGCTCGGATGCTGGAGCTGTTCCAGCTGCAGGACCAGGAAGGCCCCTGTCTGGACTGCATCCGCACCGGACATCCGGTGAGGTGCGACGATCTGGGCGCGGAGCCGCAGCGCTGGCCCCGATTCACAGCCATGGCGCGTGAGCAGGGATTCTCCGCCGTTCACGCGGTGCCGATGCGGCTGCGTGAGCAGATCGTCGGCGCACTGAACCTGTTCCGGAACTCGCCTGGCGCCATCCCGGAGGACGCGGTCGAACTGGCCCAGTCCTTTGCCAACATCGCGACGATCAGCATCCTCCAGGTGCGAGCGCTGCGGCACAACGAGATGGTCACCGAACAACTGCAGAACGCGCTCAACAGCCGCATCGTCATCGAGCAGGCCAAGGGCATCCTGACCGAGCGCCTGCAGATCGATATCGCGGACGCGTTCTCCCTGCTGCGCAACCACGCCCGCAACAACAACCAGCTCCTGTCAGAGGTCGCGCAGCAGGTCGTTTCGCGATCACCGGAGATCACCGAGCTGATGAGGGACAACAGGACCCGACGCCCGTAAGAGCGGCGCACGACCCATCAGCGCAGGTTCGGTGGTGCTGAGAGCACTTCGCGCGTCGGGAGCCGGTAACCCGTTCGCAGTGGGCATTCATTGCGGGGTGCCTGCGGCGCGCTGGTGATGACGTGCAGATCATCGGACTGGAAGACGGCGTCGAACGTCTGGCTGTACTTGCCGTCGCGGCAGCGAAGCAGGAAGCGCAGCGTTTCCATCCGGTGTCCGAGGTCGCCGGCGAGGTCCCTGGCTTGGCTGTGTCGTCCATTCGTGGGTTGGGCGAGAAGTGACGCCGGTGATGTGCAGGCTGCGGGTGCCGGGTTCGAGGAACCCACGTCAGCCTGGTACGGCGTGGGGCCGGGTCGATGCCCGCGCTGTGCGGACAGGATGCTCAAAACGGTGGCACCCCGCTCCATCAGCGACGACGACTTTTCGAGTGGTGCGGGGTCCGTCGCCGCACCCCGGCGGCGACTGTCCACCACGGCCCTGGGCTTGCGGCGGGTGACCGCGTGCCCAGGGCCGTGGTGGTTCTGCGTCAATGCTTTCGGTCAGCAGGAGCAGACGCCACCGTTGTTGACACCGGCTACGCCGTCGGGGCCGGCGATGCCGGGGGACCCGTTGACGATGGTGGCGCCGGCTTCGACGGTGCCGGTGTTGCCCAGGCCGCCCGCGCCCGCTGCTCCGCCGAGACCGCCGGCGCCGCCGGGGCCGCTGCACCCGGTGCCGCCGTTGCCGCCGGCACCGCCGTTACCGCCGTTGCCGCCTGTGACGGTGATGGCATCGGCACCGAGACCTCCGTTGCCGGCTCCCGTGTTGCCGATACCGCCCGCGCCGCCCGCTCCGCCGACGCCGCCCGCTCCGCCGCCGCTGCCGCAGCCGCCGACACCACCCGCGGCACCGGCTCCGCCCGCACCGCCGGTGGCGGTGACGGTGTCGAGACCAGCGTCGGCAGTGCCACCGTTGACGGTGCCGGAGTTGCCGACGCCGCCGACACCGGCCGCGCCGCCGATGCCACCGGCACCCGCGCCACCCGCCGTGGCGCCGCCGTTGCCACCAAGCGCGCCCAGGCCGCCGTTGCCGCCCTTACCGCCGGTGGCGTTGACGGTGTCGTTGCCCGCCCCACCGTGGATCAGTCCGGCGTTGCCCGCCCCGCCAACGCCGCCCACGCCGCCGTTGCCGCCGGCGCCTCCGGCACCACTGGCCAACCCGGTCCCGCCGGCCCCGCCGTTGCCGCCGTTGCCACCCGCACCACCGGTGACGGTGATGCTGTCGGTGCCCGCGCCGCCGTCGATGATCCCGGTGCCGCCGACGGCGACACCGCCGCCCGTTCCGACGCCGCCGTTGCCGCCGGCGCTGCCGGCCGGGGTGCCCAGGGTGCCGTTCGCACCAGGAGCCCCGTTCGGGCCGGCGACACCCGCGACGCCGGTGACGGTGATGGTGTCGTTGCCGCCGAGGCCGTTGACGGTCCCGTTGACCGGACCGCCGGTGATGGTGATGATGTTGTTGGCCGAGGTGCCGTCGAGGACCTGGCCGGCGGGTATGCCGGCGGTGCAGACGAAGTTGTTGCCAGTTTGCGTGCACCCCGGCGGGATCGCCTGGGCCGTGCCCGGTGCCACCAAGGCGAACCCGGCCACCGCGCCCAAACCGATCAGAGCCCGGCCCAAACGGCGGGCCGTGCCTGCGCGTGCTGTTGAAGTCATGATCACTCTCCACCCGTGGGTGGGTCCGGGCCGATGCGCGGACCCGCAAGGGTAATCCGAATGACCGGGGTCCGGAGTCACGTGGTCGACGCTGCCTGGAATTAGAACGCAGAGTCGGACAAACACCCTTCGTCGATCACGCTTCACCATCTGGCGGCGTGAGGGGAAGGTACATCGTGGATGAACACTCCGATGCGACGGAATTTCGCCCGGATGCGAGGAAAGTTGACCTCGTCAAGGTTTCCATTCCACTTCGACTGCCCCGATGAATTCGCCGGGTTTCTACTCCATTTCGATTTTTCCGGGCAGGTCGAAGGTGAGGTGGAAACATCGGACACCGCCGACTTCGGCGAAGTGTCGGACGTGGGACGACTTGTGCAGTGGCCGTTTTTGATCATCCCTGCAGCTCACACCGTCGAACGTCACTGACCGCGTGGTCACCGTCCAGGCGTCCACAGGCGGGAATTGACGTGGACCATGGCTCTGGTGGCGTCGTGGCGATAAATTTCAAACTGAACGAACGCAGTCTTCCGTCGCTTATTCGTGATCAATCTTGGAATCTCGCCGCGCGGCCATCGGGGTGCAAATATCGAGACCGTCCGGAGTGGCGTTCTCCGACCGAGTCCGAAATGGTCGTTGAAGACCTCGTGCCGCCGGTCCTCTGCTCGGCGGACCTACGAGTCCTGGCGGGCTGCGGGCAGAGGCCCCGGATCCTCGGCGGCAGGTCGTCGTGATCCGCTCGGCTGTCGGATCGATTCCGGCGTCCTTGAGGATCTGTCACACCGTGGACGCGGCGACCTTGCTGCCGAGCACGAGCAGCTCGCCGTGGACGCGGTGGTAGCCCTAGGTAGGTTCTCCATGCCAGGCGCGGCACCAGGAGCCGGATCGAGCGGATGGTGTGTAGACGGCCGGGACGTCTGGGGTGGGATCTAATCGTGTGGTGTCGTGCGATGAGGTCCCGATGCCATCGGAATCTGATTCTCTCTGCGAGGGGTCGTTCCTCTGCCGACGTTGAAGCATCGGCGGCAGGCGTCACCTGATGGGTTGGTTATCCGAGTGAGGTCCTGTGCTGGCATGGATTTGACACTCCCGGTCCGAAATGATTCCACCGTGCTGGACAAGATCGCAATTGTGGGCGTGGCATGTCGTTTTCCCGGTGGGGTCAGCGATCTGGAGGGGCTGTGGTCGCTGCTGGCCGCAGGGCGTGAGGCGGTCGGGGCGCCGCCGCCGAACCGGTTCGACGTAGAGCGGTACTGGGACTCCAATCAAATGCGGCCGGGTAAGTCCTACACGTTCGCGGGTGGTTATCTCGACGACATCACCGGGTTCGACGCGAACTTCTTCGGGATCAGTCCGCGTGAGGCGGTGTGCATTGATCCACAACAGCGGCTGTTGCTGGAATTGGGCATCGAGGCGCTTGACGACGCCGGGATCGACCCGGAGGCGCTGGCGGGTACGGATGCCGCCGTGTTCGTCGGTGTGTCCGCGCTGGACTACGGCGGACAGCAAATGCTGATGCCGTCCGCGGTGGGTCCCTATACGAATTCCGGAGCCGCGCTGTCCAACACGGCGAACCGGCTGTCCTACCAGCTCGACATACATGGACCCAGTCTGAAGGTGGACACGGCGTGCGCCTCGTCGCTGAACGCGGTCCATCTGGCCTGCGAGCACCTC
>JASLAV010000387.1 GCA_030146905.1 Lentzea sp.
GGCCGGACCTACGAGGAGCTGCTCGCCGCCCTGTCCGCCTGACCGGTCCCGCCGGGCACGGTCGCGCAGAACACCCCGATGCCCAGCGCGTACGGGTCGTCCAGGCCGACGGTCGCGAGCGTCTCGGGCGGCAGGGCGAGCAGTGAGATCGCCACGCCGAGGAAGTAGGCGTCGAGCAGGCCCGTGTCGCGCACGGTCGAGGGCAGGCCCGCCGCCTGCTGCAGCGCGGCACCGGCCTCGGCGTTGGCGAGCACCATGCCCGACAGCGCCTCGCGCACGCCGGGGCGGCGCACCGCCTCCAGGTACAGCTCGACCATCGCGAGCATCTGGGTCGGGTCGTCGGCGACCGCGCGGCGCAGCAGGGCCGGGTACAGCTCGGCCACGTCGGAGGCGCTGATGTCGGCCGGTGTCGTCTCGCGCAGGCGGTCGACGGCGGCGCGGTGCAGCGACGTCATGCGGGCCGCCGCGGCGGTGAGGACGGCCTCGCGGGTCGGGAAGTAGTTCTTGGTGGTGCCGATGGGGACGCCGGCCTCGCGGTCGATCGCGCGGTGGGTCAGTCCCCGGCCGCCTTCCAGCGCGAGGATCTGGATCGCGGTGTCGCACAGCAGGTCACGACGGCTCACGGTCCGGGACACTAGCAAGATCACCACAGCTGTGGTGAATCGGGGCGAACGTGCTGGTCCCAGCCGTCGCGGTGACGGCCCCGCGTTCGACGACGAGGAACAGGCCGCACACGCAGCGCACGTAGGACACGGCGCCGTGGGTGGAGACGGCGGAGGTGCAGGGCCAGTGGCAGGCGGGGCAGGTGGCGATCATGTCCCCCAGCGTGCTGTCATGGTCTAGTGCATTTCAACCCTTACGGCGGGGCGGCCGCGGAGCTCGCCGCGAAGCTCGTCAACGCCGACACCGGCACACCCGTGATCGACGTGCTGGAATCGTCGGACTACAAGCCCCTGGGGTCGCTGGACGCGCGTGAGGAACGTGACGTACGAGACTGGGTGCAACGGCTGCGGCAGGTCTTCCGCCACCCCACCGTCGAGCTGCTCAACGAGCTGCTCGCCGAGTCGTCGACCACGCACTACATCTCCACCCACGACGGACGCGCGCCGCACCTGCACTACGCGCGCGAGGACGCGCCCACCGTCGTGAGGGTCAAGGCCTACACCGCGGCGGGCATGGCGGCGGTGTACTGCGAGGACGCGGGGCGCATCGGCTGGTGCGGCCGCGAGGGCTGCGACACGGTGTTCATCGACACCAGCCGCAACGGCAAGCGCCGCTTCTGCTCCGCCAAGTGCGCGAACCGCGTCGCGGTGGCCAACCACCGCAGCCGCCGGTCCGCGTGAGCGGCGGCCGCTGATCGACCTGTTCCGCAGATCACCGGTCGGCGCTTAGGGTCGGCGCATGGAGCTGACGGAGCTGTGTTTCGCCGGTGTGGCCAGGCAGGCGCACGCCGTGCGCTCAGGCGAGGTGACCGCGCGCGACCTCGTCGCCGAGCACCTGGACCGCATCGAGCGGATCGACCCGCAGCTCAACGCGTTCCGGCTGGTCTTCGCCGAGAAGGCACTGGCGCAGGCGGAGCGGGCGGACGCGCGCAGGGCCGCGGGTGAGGACCTTCCGCTGCTGGGCGTACCGATCGCGGTCAAGGAGGACATCGCGATCGAGGGCCTGCCCACGACCAAGGGCACCAACGCCGCCCGCACCCCGCAACCGGCCGACTCGCACGTCGTGCGGCGCCTGCGCGAGGCGGGAGCGGTGGTCATCGGCCGCACCCGCATGCCCGAGCTGGGCCTGTGGCCCCACACCGAGAGCGGCTGGGCCGGTCCGACGCGCAACCCGTGGTCGCTCACGCACTCCCCCGGCGGTTCCAGCGGCGGGTCGGCCGCGGCGGTGGCGGCGGGACTCGCGGCGGCCGCGATCGGCACCGACGGCGCCGGGTCGATCCGCATCCCCGCCGCGGTGACCGGTCTGTTCGGGCTCAAGCCCCAGCGCGGCCGCGTCTCGCTCGCACCGGAGCCGCAGGTGTGGGGCGGGCTCGTCGTGGCGGGACCGATCACCCGCACCGTGGCGGACTGGGCGCTGGTCGCCGACCAGATCCACGGCGCCGCGCCCGGTGACGCCCACGTCGCCCACCCGCCGCGCACCACCTTCACCGAGGCCGCGCGGACCGATCCCGGACGGCTGCGCGTCGGGGTGTCACTGCGGCCGTGGGGCCCCGGTATCCCGATCGCCGGCGAGGTCCGCGACGCCGTGCAGGACACCGCCGCGCTGCTCACCGACCTCGGCCACGACGTCGTGCGCCTGGACCCGCCGATGCGCGACCTCACCGCCTCCACCCAGTTCGCCGCCCGCTACGTGCACAACGCCCACCTGGCGTGCGGCGACATGGAGTTCCCGACCCTGCTCGAACCCCGCACCCGCGCCGTCGGCGAGCTGGGCCGGCGGCTGCCGCGCGGTGCCGTGCGGTGGGCGGTCAAGGACGACGCGACGCTCACCGCCTACGCCAACCGCGTGTTCACGAAGGTCGACGTGCTGCTGACCCCGGCACTGACCAGGCCGCCGATCCGCGTGGGCGAGTGGGACGGCCGCTCCGTGGTGTCGGCGCTGCTGGCGGCGGCGCAGTACACGACGTTCCTGCCGTTGTGGAACATCGTCGGCAATCCGGCCGCCTCGGTGCCGGCGGGCCGCTCGTCGTCCGGTCTGCCGCTGGCGGTGCAGCTCGTGGGCCGCCAGCACGACGAGTGCACGCTGCTGTCGGTGTCCGCGCAGCTGGAGCGCGCCCGCCCGTGGGCCGAGCGGACCCCGTCCGGTCTCGGTCCCCTCAGATGAGCGCGGCCGCGCCTCAGAAGCCGCGGCGCGACAGCTCGTCGAGCAGGTCGCGGTCCGCGGCGTGCCGTGACCTGATGTGGTCGAGGTAGTCGGCGAACGCGTCGGGCTGCAGGCCGCGCAGCCGGTGCAGCCATTCGACGAGCAGCTCCTGCTCCTCGATGCCGCGGCGGGCGAGCTCGACCTCGACGACGCGCCGGTAGACCTCGATCGCGAGGCGGCCGCCGTCGTGCACGAGGTGCTCGACCAGTTCGGCGCGCAGCGGCGGCCAGTCGTCGGTGTGCACGACCAGTGCGCGGATCTTGAGGTAGACCTCGAGGCTGGGCCGGGCCAGGAACGCCTCCCGGCACACCCGCACCGCCTGCTGCGGGTCGCCGCGGCGCAGGTGTTCCTCCACGGCCAGGTCGATCAGCCGCAGCGCCGCTCCCCTGCCGCCGACCGCGCGCAGGCCGCGTTCCACCCACTCCAGGGCCTCGCCGGAGCGACCGTTGTCGCGCAGCACGGTCGCGACCTGCAGGTAGTGCCAGCCCGAGGACAGGTCCTTGGTGAGCACGAGCAGCTGCAGGTCGACGTCCTCGGTGTACTCGGCCAGCTCCTCCATGACCCGCAGCGACGCCCAGCGGGCCCGGTCGTAGCGGCCGGTCTCGCCGAACCCGATCACCGGCAGCGGCGCGAACAACGCCACCGCGCGGTCGCGGTAGTGCGCGAGGCCGTCGTCGTCGAGGGCACCGGCGTAGGCGGCCAGGCCCACGTCGGGGGCGTCGGGGTGGTGCAGCTGCAGGTCGAGCAGCCAGTCGGCGAGCCGGATCGGGTCGGGCCGGGTCTGCTCGCAGGCGCGGGCGTGGATGCCCAGGACGCGGTGGGTGAGCTCGGCCAGCTCGACGCGGTGCCGCCGGGTCGTGGCCGTGCCGTCGGCCAGCCGGGTGACGACGTCCTCGATCAACGCGACCAGCCGGGGGCCGGGATCGGTGACCAGCAGCGCCTGCAGCTCGACCGACACGGCGGTGAGGGACTGCCGGCGGGCGGGCCAGTCGGCGGTCTCGCTGTCGGCCCCCACGAGCGCGGAGGCCACGGCGGCGGGCAGCGAGTCCATCACAACATCATTCCCGCGTCACCCGGTCGAGTGCTACCGATGTCGCCCTAACGGACACGGTGCTCACCTGTCGTGGCCGGATGACTCCAGTTCGGCCAGCTTCCGCGTGAGAACGGCCCGTTCGCGGTCGTTGCCGCACAGCCGGACGGCGCGCTCCAGTTCGGCGCGGGCCTGGTCGATCCTGCCGAGGCGCCGCAGCAGCTCCCCGCGCACGCCGGGCAGCTGGTGGGAGTCCTTGAACGCGTCGCTGCCGGCGAGCGAGTCGACGATCGGCAGCGCCGCGGCGGGCCCGCTGGCCATGGAGACGGCCACAGCGCGGTTGAGGTCGACCACCGGTGACGGGGCGAGGCGGCGCAGCCCGTCGTAGAGGGCGACGATGCGGTCCCAGTTCGTCTCCTCGACCGAGTTCGCCAGCGCGTGGCACTCGGCGATCGCGGCCTGCAGCCCGTAGTAGCCGTAGCCGCGGCCGGCGTCGGCGGCCCTGGCCAGCGCGGCACGGCCGCGGGCGATGGCGGAACGGTCCCAGCGGCGCCGGTCCTGGTCCTCCAGCAGGACCGTCTCGCCGTCGGGGCCGCGGCGTGCCGGGAACCGGGCCGCGGTCAGCTCCAGCAGCGCGAGCAGGCTGTGCACCTCGGGTTCCTCCGGCATCAGCCGCGACAGGATCCTGGCCAGCCGCTGCGCCTCCCCCGCCAGGTCGAAGCGGATGACCTCGTCACCGGAGCTCGCGGAGGACCCCTCGGTGAAGATCAGGTAGACGACGCTCAGCACCTGCGCCAGGCGCGCGGGCCGCTCGGCGGCCGGCGGCACCTCGAACGGCACACCGGCCGCGCCGAGGGTCTTCTTCGCACGGGTGATGCGGGCCTGCACGGTCGCGGTCGGCACCAGGAACGCCCGTGCGATCTCGTCGCTGGTCAGGCCGCCGATGACGCGCAGCGTCAGCGCCACCCCCGCCTCCCGCGACAGCACCGGGTGACACGAGGTGAACATCAGCGCGAGCGTGTCGTCGTCGATCTGGTCCGGGTCCCACAGCACGTCGTCGGGCGCGGGACCGGGATCGGTGGCGCCGGTGAGAGCGCCGCCCTCGGGCAGGTGGTGCGCCAGGGCGGCGTACTTCTCGTCGCGGGTGCTGCGGCGGCGGAACGCGTCGATGGCGCGGCGCCGCCCGACCGTGAGCAGCCACCCCGCCGGGTTGTTCGGCACGCCCTCGCGCGGCCAGGTCACCAGCGCCTCGGCCAGCGCCTCCTGGGCCAGGTCCTCTGCCAGCGCGAAGTCACCGGTGTAGCGGGTGAGCGCACCGATGATCCTCGCGGAGTCGATGCGCCACACCGCCGCCACGGCCTTGCGCCCGGTGGGATCGGTCATGGGCCCTATGAGATCAGAGCTGGCCGGTGGCCTCGCGCCAGGCCCGTTCCTTCTTGATCCACTCGTTGTCCTGGGGGAACTCGTCGATCGTGGGAACGCGGCGGATCTCGGTCTTGAACCCGGCTGCGGTCATCGGGGTGCGCTTGGCCCACTCGACCGCGTCCTGGATGGTGGGGACGTTGATCAGGTAGAAGCCGTTGAACAGCTCCTTGGTCTCCCCGTACGGGCCGTCGGTGACGACCGGCGGCTCGGAGGAGAAGTCGACGACGACACCCTCTTCCGCGGGGGCCAGGCCCTCGGCGGCGATCAGCACACCGGCCTCGATGAGCTCCTCGTTGAACTTGCCGACGGTCTCGAGCATCTGGTCGAAGTCGATCTCACCGAGGTTGCCCCAGGCCTCGTCGGAGGTCACGCGCCAGATCAGCATGAACTTCATGTCGGTCTCTCCAGTGGTTCGTGCGGGTCCGTTGTGGACCCTTTCACGCCGAGGTCGAACGGGAGGTGCCTTCGATCGACACCGGGCCCGGATTTTTCCGAAGTTTTCGTTTGTGCTGGTGACGCGACTGCGCGGTCTGTCCCGGACGTCCGGGACAGACCGCTCAGGGGGTGTGTCAGACCTGGTCGCCTGGCTGGTGCGGCGCCCGCGGCTGCTCGGCTTCGAGCTCCGGCACCGGTGCGGCGGCGGCGACAGGGCGGGGCGTGCTCAGCGGGCTGGGCACCTCCTGGCGTGCCACGGCCTCGGCGGCGGCGACCGCTTCGGCGACCTTCGGGTCGGACTTGAGGTCGAACCAGGCGGCGACCGACTCGTCCTCGTCCTCCGGGCGCGGCGCCTGGCCCTCGTCGGCGGCCGGGGGCTCGTAGCGGAACACGCCGTCGTCGCCGGGGGCGCCGAGCATGCGGGCGAAGCCCTCGAGGGCCTTGCCGTAGTCGGACGGGATCATCCACACCTTGTTCGCGTCGCCCTGCGCCATCTGCGGCAGGGTCTGCAGGTACTGGTAGGCCAGCACCTCCGGGGTGGGCTTGCCCGCCTTGATCGCGGCGAAGACCTTCTCGATGGCCTTGGCCTGGCCCTGCGCCTGCAGGTAGCGGGCGGCGCGTTCACCCTGGGCGCGCAGGATCTGCGACTGCCGCTCGCCTTCCGCGGACAGGATCGCGGCCTGCTTGCCACCTTCGGCCGCGAGGATCTGCGACTGCTTCTGGCCCTCGGCGGTCTTGATCGACGACTCCCGCTGGCCCTCGGCGGTGAGGATCATGGCGCGCTTCTCGCGGTCGGCGCGCATCTGCTTCTCCATCGAGTCCTGGATGGAGGGCGGCGGGTCGATCGACTTGAGCTCCACGCGCGCCACGCGCAGGCCCCACCGGCCGGTCGCCTCGTCGAGCACGCCGCGCAGCTGGCCGTTGATGTGGTCGCGGGAGGTGAGGGTCTCCTCCAGGCTCATGCCACCGACGAGGTTGCGCAGGGTGGTGATGGTGAGCTGCTCGACACCGACGATGTAGTTGGAGATCTCGTACACCGCGGAACGCGGGTCGGTGACCTGGAAGTACACGACCGTGTCGATGGACACCGTGAGGTTGTCCTGGGTGATCACCGGCTGCGGCGGGAACGACACGACCTGCTCGCGCAGGTCGATGCGGGCGCGCACCTTGTCGATGAACGGCACCATGATGTTCAGGCCGGGCGCCGCAGTGGTGCGGAAGCGGCCGAGGCGTTCGATGACGGCGGCCTGCGCCTGCGGGATGACCAGCACCGACTTCACGGCGATGGTCAGCACGAAGATCGCGATGACGGCCGCGACCACGAGGGTGATCGGGTCCAACTCGGTTCACATCCTTCTGGGGGGTCACACGGCCGCGATGACCACGGCGGTCGCACCCGAGATCTCGACAACGGTGACGGCTTCGCCTTCGTCGACCACGGACCCGTCGAGGGTGCGCGCGCTCCAGGTGTCGCCGCCGATCTTGACCTGACCGCCGTGCTCGTCCACCCGCGTCACCGCGACGGCCCTGCTGCCGAGCAGCGCCTCGTGGTGCATCCTGATGCCCGAGCCGAGCTGCAGCCGCCTCTTGACGAACGGCCGCGCTCCGACGATCAGGCCGACCGACGTCGCGGCGAAGACGAGCACGCTGACCAGGTCGGCCGCGCCCACCGCGGACACACCCGCCGCGGCCAGCGCGGCGGCGCCGAGCATGACCAGCACGAAGTCACCGGAGAGAACCTCGGCGACGACGAGCAGTATCCCGACGATCAGCCAGATCAGCGCGGCCATGCGCCCATACATACACCACCGTGGCGCACCGGGGTCCGCGATTCACCGTGCTGCGACCCGGACCGTGACGCAATCGATCACCGCGCAGCGCCCCGCGGGGGTCAGTCCTGCGGCACGGTGACGAAGTCGATCAGCCGCTCGACGGCGCCGAGCAGGTCGGACTCGATGTCGCGGTAGCTGCTCACCGCTCCCAGCACCCGCTGCCAGCCCTCCCACGTCTCGCCCCAGCCCAGCCGCTCGCAGACGCCCTGCTTCCAGTCGACGCCGCGGGGCACGACGGGCCAGGCCTCGATCCTGACCGCCCGCGGTTTCACCGCCTGCCAGATGTCGACGTACGGGTGACCGGTGACCAGGACGTTCGGGTCGGTGACCTGGTCGACGACGCGCTGTTCCTTGGAGTGGGCGACCAGGTGGTCGACCAGCACGCCCAGCCGCCGGTGGGATGCGGTGCCGAACTCCGCGATGCGCTGCGGCAGCTCGTCGACGCCGTGCAGGGGTTCGACGACGATGCCCTCCACCCGCAGGTCGTGGCCCCAGACGCGTTCGACGAGCTCGGCGTCGTGCTTGCCCTCGACCCAGATGCGGCTGGCCTTGGCGGTCTGCGCCCGCAGGCCGTCGACCTTGACCGAACCCGAGGCGCTGATGCGCGGCTTCGCCGGTTGCGGCGCGGGTTTGACGAGCGTGACCGGCCGGCCGTCGACGAGGAACCCTGCGGGCAGCAGCGGGAACAGCCGGTGGCGGCCGTGGCGGTCCTCCAGGACGACCTGGCCGTGCTCGAACCTCACGACGGCTCCGCAGAAGCCGCTGGCGGGGTCCTCGACGACCAGGCCGGGTTCCGCCGGGATCTCGGGGACCTTCTTGCGCTTCGGGGTCGACAGGACGTCGCGGCCGTAGTCGTGAGAACGCACGCCAGGACCCTATCCGTAGCCAAGACCTATCCGTAGAAGGGCTTGAAGGCGGTGAGCCACTCGTGGACGCGGCCGAGGTCGACGTCGGCGCCGTGCAGGTCGTGGTGGTCGTGCACGAGGTCCATCCAGTCGAACGCCGGGTCGCCCACGCACGCGCGCGGGTCGATCGCCCTGGGGCCGTTCGTGCTCTGCAGGACGTTGCCGGGGTGCATGTCGCCGTGCAGCAGCACGGGGGTGACGTCGTCCTCGGCGAGTTTGCGGGCGCGGTGGTGTTCGGTGGCGTAGTAGGTGCCGGTGCGGCGGGTGAGCAGGGTCTCGAACAGGAAGTCGACGCGGGCCTTGAGCGGAGGGAACCCCGTGGGCGGCGCCTGGTGCAGCTGCGGCAGGACCTTGGCCGGTTCGGCGGCGGGCGTGCCGGGGTTGATCCGCTCGAGCAGCAGGGCGCCGCGGGACAGGTCGA
>JASLAV010000649.1 GCA_030146905.1 Lentzea sp.
CACCGGTGCCGCCGTGCTCGCGACCTCCGGCATGGTCCGCTACGCCGGTCCCGCCGCCGACGCGATCCGCGCCCGCTGGCCGGAGGCCGTCTGCACGGGTTCGATCACGGACGCGGGCCGCGTCCAGGCCTGGGTCGTCGGGCCCGGCACGGGCACCGGCAGCTCGTCCACCGAGGTGCTGCGGTTCGTGCTGGACGCGAACGTCCCGGTGGTCGCCGACGCGGACGCCATCACGCTGCTCGCCCGCAACACCGAGCTCTGGGACGCCCGCGACCCGGACTCCGCGCTGGTGCTGACCCCGCACGACCGCGAGTTCGAACGCCTGGCCGGTCCCGTCGGCCCCGATCGCGTCGCGGCTGCCCGCAAGGCCGCTCAGCGCTTCGACGCCGTGGTGCTGCTCAAGGGCCACCGGACCGTCGTGGCCGCCCCCGACGGGCGGGCGCTGGTCAACTCGGCGACGTCGTCCTGGCCCGCGACGGCCGGATCCGGTGACGTGCTGTCCGGGATCATCGGCGCCCTGCTGGCCGCCGGGCTGGACCCGTTCCTGGCAGCGGGTTCCGCGGCGTACCTGCACGTCCTGGCCGCGGAGCTGGGAGCGGACGGCGCACCGGTGCCCGCGTCGCGGCTGATGGAGGCGATCCCGGCGGCGATCAGGGCGATCAGGACCCGCTGACCTCAGACCACGGAGAACCCGGCCGGCAGATCCCGCCTCCCCGTCAACGCGAGCAGCACCGGCTGACCGCCGCCGGTGACCGCTGCCAGCCGGGCGGCCAGCGCCGCCGACTCGGCGAGCGCGTCGACGGGCAGGTCGACACGGACGTCCGCGGCGCGTGCGACGTCCATGCTGTGCACGACCAGCTCGAACGTCCTGGTGGGGAGCCAGCTGCCGAGCCGCATGCCGCCGGCCGCCGTGGTGACCAGCGCGTCCGGATCGGCGGCGGCGACGGCGGCGACGGCACGTTCGGCCAACCGCCGGACCTGACCGGCCGGCTGGTCGCCGAGACGTGCGCCCCAGTCCCGGGCATCGGTGGAGGACCGCGCGACGACGGCCTGGAGGAAGGCGGGGTCCACGGTCTTCGCCAGGGCGTAGTAGCCCTCCGGCGTGGTGATGTCCTCGGTGGTGGCCGGGCGGCCGAGCGCCTCGGTGACCCCGGCCAGCCCGGCGGAGACGGTGTGGCCGACCAGGTCGCGCAACGTCCAGCTCCCGAGGCCCAGTCCGGACAGGCGGTCGGCGGGCAGCGTGCCCACCAGGTCGGCGAAGACGTGCGCGGTTGCCGCGAAGGTGTGCTGTGGGCCCATGTCGTCAGCATGGCGGGGCGCGCGGCACCAGGGCCGGTGCTTCGCGCTGGGCGAAAAGCGGGCGCGTCCGTGCGAGTTGCGCCATAGCCGCTGTTCGCGGCTGTCATGGCACGATGAACAGGTTATGGCCCGTTCAGAAGTTGTCGTCGACCTAGGCGCGCTGAGGCACAACGTCGCCCTGCTCGCCGGTCTCGCTCCTGCCGCCGACACGATGGCCGTCGTCAAGGCGGACGGCTACGGCCACGGCGCGGTGGAGGTCGCACGCGCGGCCCTCGAAGCGGGCGCGACCTGGCTCGGTTCGTGTTCCACGCAGGAAGCACTGGCGCTGCGCGCGGCCGGGATCCAGGCCCCGATCCTGGCCTGGCTCGACGCACCGGACGAGGACCTCGCCGCCGGCATCGCCGCCGACGTCGACATGTCCGTCTCCTCGCTGTCCGACCTGCGCAGGGTCGAGGTGGCCGCCGAGGAGGCCGACGCACGGCCCCGTCTGCACCTCAAGATCGACACCGGCCTGAGCCGCAACGGCTGCCAGCCGCACGACTGGCCGGAGCTCGTCGAGGCCGCGAGCAAGCACGAGGTCGTCGCGATCTGGTCGCACCTCGCGTCCGCGGACGTGATCGGCGACCCGTCGATCGACCTGCAGGCCAAGCGGTTCGACGACGCCTACCGGGTGGCTCGCGCCGCCGGGCTCGACCCGCGGCGCCACATCGCCAACTCCGCGGCCCTGCTCACGAGGCCGGACCTGCACTTCGACCTGGTCAGGCCGGGCATCGCGGTCTACGGCCTGAACCCGGTGCCGACAGGGCACGACCTGAGGCCGGTCATGAGCTTCCGGTCCAGGGTGGCGCTCACGAAACGTATCCCCGCCGGCGAGTCGGTGTCCTACGGGATGACATGGACCGCTCAGAAGGACACGACGCTGGCGCTGGTGCCCGCCGGGTATGCCGACGGTGTCCCGAGGGCGCTCTCCGGCCGGATGGAGGTGCTGCTGGAAGGCAGGCGCCGTCCGGTTGTCGGTCGTGTCTGCATGGACCAGGTCGTAGTGGACTGCGGGGACGACGAGATCCGCGAGGGTGCCGAGGTCGTCCTGTTCGGCGACGGGAGCCGCGGGGAGCCGACGGCGACGGAGTGGGCGGAGCTGACCGGGACGATCGACTACGAGATCGTCTGCGGGATGTACCGGCCGCGGGTGCGGAGGATCTACACGTGAAGCCGGTGTGGAAGGTCGTCGGGTGGGTCGGCGGCGCCCTCGGCGCGGCCGTCGCCGGTGCCGCGGTCGCCCAGACCGCGAAGGTGTCGCACGAGCGCAAGACCGCGTCCGACAGCCTTTCCGAGGAGCCGCTGGGGCAGCTCCGGCCGGACCGCGAGTCGACGGTGGCGGCGGAGGACGGCGTGCCGCTGTCGGTCGAGGAGGTCGACCCCGCCGACGGCGGCGAGCCGGACATCACGGTCGTGCTGGTGCACGGGTTCGCCCTGGACCGCCGCTGCTGGCACTTCCAGCGCCGTGACCTCGCCGAGCTGTTCGACCCGCGCGTGCACCAGGTCCTCTACGACCAGCGCAGCCACGGCCGGTCCGGCCGCTCCACCGCGGACGGCAGCACGATCGACCAGCTCGCGCTCGACCTCGACTCGGTGATCCGGTCGATCGCTCCGGAGGGACCGCTGGTGCTCGTCGGACACTCCATGGGCGGCATGACGATCATGGCGCTGGCCGAGAAGCAGCCGGAGCTGTTCGAGGAACGGGTGCGCGGCGTCGCGTTGATCGGCACGGCCGCCGGTGCCGTGGGTGGCGCGGGGCTGCCGAAGTCCGTGCTGTCGCGGTACAACCCCGTGACGCTCGGCGTCGGACGGCTCGCGAGCGTGCAGCCCGGTCTCGTCGAGTGGGTCCGCAAGAGCGCGAGGAGCCTGACCTGGAGCGGGATCCGCGCGCTGGCGTTCGGTGACCGCAAGGTCGCACCGTCCCTCGTGGACCTCATGGAGAAGATGATCAACGCGACGACGGTCAAGGTGCTCACCGAGTTCCTGGAGACCCTCGGCACGCACGACCGCTACAAGGCGCTGGCCGGTCTGCGGCACTGCGAGGTGCTGATCCTGAGCGGTGACGCCGACAAGCTGACGCCGTTCTCGCACGCGGAGAGGATGGCCGAGGAGATGCCCCACGCCACCCTGGTCAGGGCCCCCGGTGCCGGGCACATGGTGATGATGGAGCAGGCTGATCTGGTCAACGACCACCTGGTCGCGCTCGTCGAACGCTGCGCGACCGATCGCGGGGAGAGTCGGAAGAAGTGGTGGCGGCGAGCGTGAAGACCGTCGAACTGCCCCTGGTGGAGGACACCGAGGAGTTCGGGCGCAAGCTGGGTGAAGTCGTGCGGGCAGGCGACCTGCTGCTGCTCGCGGGACCGTTGGGAGCGGGCAAGACGGCGTTCGTGCGCGGTCTGGCGCGCGGCATGGGCGTGCAGGGCCGGGTGTCCTCGCCGACGTTCGTCGTCGCGCGCGTCCACGAGCCGGCAGAGGACGGCAGGGGCGTGCGGCTCGTGCACGTCGACGCGTACCGGCTCGGCGGTCACCTGGACGAGCTGGACGACCTCGACCTGGACACCGACCTGGTCGACGCGGTGGTGGCGGTCGAGTGGGGCGAGGGCGTCGCGGAACGCCTGAACGAAGATCATCTCCTGATCCGCCTCGAACGCGGAACCGACGACGTTCGCACAGCTCAGCTGATCCCGCAGGGCGACTGGACCACCCGTACCCTGCCGGTGTGACGCCGTCCAGCTCATGGGGTGAAGCCCGTCAAGGACGGGAGCGCCGCGGGCCGATGGAAGTCACATGATCAACAAGACGCTCCTCGCGACCGCCGCCGTCGGCGGCGCCGCGCTGGTCGCCTTGGTCCCCGCCTCCGCAGGCACGCACCGCCACGGTGGCGTCGCCGAGAAGCTGTGCGCCGCGCCGTGGCACTGGAACGGCCCGCTCTCGTTGCTGCACGAGGGTCACGCCCCTGGTTACGCCGCGTGCGACGACCACGGCCGTGGCGGCTCGGACATCAGCGTGCTCAACGACGTCTGCTCCACGCCGTGGCACTCGAACGGCCCGCTGGAGATCCTCACGGTCGACCACACGCCGTCCTCCGCGGCCTGCGACCGCGACCCGGCCGGCTGACGGCCCCACGGTCGTGAGTGGTCACTGCGAGGCCGTCACGACCTCGTACTACTCTGGACAATCGTGCTAGTGCTCGCCGTCGACACGGCCACCCCCGCAGTCACCGCCGGTGTGGTCGAACTCGCGCCCGACTCGCCGCCGCGCCTGCTCGCGAAGCGGGTGACGCTCAACGCCAAGGCGCACGGCGAGCTGCTCACCCCGCACATCAGCGACTCGCTCGCCGAGGCGGGCAGGACCTTCGCCGACCTCGACGCGATCGTCGTCGGTGCGGGGCCCGGACCGTTCACAGGCCTGCGGGTCGGCCTCGCCACCGCCGCCGCGCTCGGCCAGGCCCTCAACCGCCCGGTCTACCCGGTCGCCACGACCGACGCGATCGCCAGGGACGCGGCCAGCGGCCACCCCCTGCTCGTCGCGACCGACGCGCGGCGCAAGGAGGTCTACTGGGCCGCCTACGACGCCGCCGGTCGCCGCACGGACGGTCCGCACGTCGAGCGCCCGCAGGACCTCGCGGAGAAGCTGCCGTCCATGGGCGTGCACCAGGCGACGGGCGAGGGCGCCGAGATCTACCGGGACGTCCTCGGCTTGGAGCTCCTCCAAGCCAAGCACCCGAGCCCGGAGGGCCTGGTCGCCGTCGTGGCGGCCGAGGTGCTCGCGAAGGCCCGTCCCGCCGCGCTGACCCCGCTGTACCTGCGCCGTCCCGACGCCGTGGAGCCCACCGGGCGCAAGCGGGTGACCAGGGCATGACCACCGGCACCGTCACGCTCGGGCCTCTGCAGCACGCCGACGTGCCCAGGTGCCACGAGATCGAGCTGGCGCTGTTCCCCGG
>JASLAV010000388.1 GCA_030146905.1 Lentzea sp.
GGCGTCGGCGACGGCTGGACCGACGACGGCGGCTGCGCGGTCGCCGAGCCCGCCGTGTCGAACCGCTTGGTCGCCTCGTCCAGCGCCTTGTACGCGCTGCCCAGCTCGGCGAAGTCACCGCTCGCCTGGGCCGCCTTCACCCGCGTCAGGGCCGTCTGGATGTCCTTCACGGCCTGCTGGAGCTCCGTGCCCTGCTGGCCGTCGGCCGGCGGGGTCGACGGTGGCGTGGACGGCGTGGACGTCGGCGGCTGCCCGGTGGTGTCCTCGCCGGGCACCTGGGTCGAGGCGCCCGTCAGCACCTCTTCCAGCGCCTGGCTCAGCGTGGGCGCGTAGCCCACCTTGTCGCCGAAGCTGACCAGCACCTTGAACAGCTGCGGGAACTGGGTGTTCTGGCTGGCCCGCTCGATGTAGATCGGCTCGACGTAGAGCAGGCCGCCGCCCACCGGCAGCGTCAGCAGGTTGCCGTAGACGACCTTCGTCTGCCGCTGGGTGAGCAGGTTCAGCTCACCGCTGACCTCGCCGTTGGTGAGGAACGTGGTCTGGATCTGCTGCGGGCCCTTGGCCTCGTTGTTCAAGGTCAGCACGCTGATCTTGCCGTAGTTGTCCGCGTCGGACCCGACCGTCACGTACGACGCCATGAACTCCCGGTTCAACCGCACCAGCGCGCTCGTCAGCTGGAAGCTGACCTTGTCCGGGTCGGCCGGGTCGCCCGCCAGCACGTAGAACGGCGGCTGCCGGTCGCGCTGCTGCTGCACGCCCTGCTGCTGAGCCTCGACCGTGGTGGCGTTGTCGATGGTCGGGTCGGACGGCACGTCCCAGAACGAGACGCCGGAGTAGAAGTCACGCGGGTTGTCCACGTGGTACTCCGACAGCATCTCGCGCTGGACCTTGAACAGGTCCTCCGGGTAGCGCAGGTGCTCCTTCAGCGACTGCGACATCTCGCTCTTGGCCGTCACCGTGCCCGGGAAGACGTTCATCCACGCCTTCAGCACCGGGTCCTGCGTGTCCATCTCGAACAGCGTCACCGTGCCGTCGTAGGCGTCCACAGTGGCCTTGACCGAGTTGCGGATGTAGCTGATGTCCCGGTTCGGCTGCTGCGCGACACCCGGCAGCGAGTCGTTCGTGGCGTCGCCCAGCGCCGTGCGGCGCGCGTACGGGTAGTTGTCGAGCGTGGTGTAGCCGTCGACGATCCACGTGATGCGACCGTCCACCACGGCCGGGTACGGGTCGCCGTCCACGGTCAGCCACGGCGCGACGGCCTCGACGCGATCGCGCGGGTTGCGGTTGAAGATGATCCGGGACTCGTCGTCGACGGCCGAGTTGAACAGGATGTTCCGCTCGCCGTAGGCGGCGGCGAAGACCATCTTGTTGAACAGGCCGCCGATGCGGACGCCGCCCGTGCCGGTGTAGGTGTAGGACGAGCCGTCGGTGTCGTACTCGCCGGGCGCGCCCTCGCCGCGACCGCCGACGATGGCGTAGTCGGCCGGGCCGCCCAGCTCACCGAAGTAGGTGCGGGGCTGCTCGACGCCGAACGGGCCGGGCTGGACCTTGCCGTCCTGGCCGACCTGCGCCACCTCGAACACCGGGTAGCCGCCGTCGCCGCTGTCGGACGCGGTCGAGTTCACCTTGCTGGCCTCGGCGAACACCATGCCGTTGCCGTGGGTGTAGATGAGGTGCTGGTTGATCCAGTCGCGCTGGCCCTGCGGGATGCCCGCGGTGTTCAGCTCGCGGACCGCGACGATGTAGTCCTGGAGCTCGTTGTTCTTGACGTACCGGTCGACGTCCAGCTTCTCCGGGAACGCGTAGAACGGCCGCAGCTGCTGGAACTGGGTGAACGTCTTGGCGATGACGGCCGGGTCGAGCAGCCGGACGTTGCCCACCGTCGCCTGGTCGTTCTTCAGCTCGCTCAGCGAGACGTTCTGCTTGCCCGCGTACGGCTTGCTCTCCACCTTGTCGTCGGTCAACCCGTAGGCCTCCCGGGTCGCCCCGATGCTGCGGTCGATGGGTTCGGCTTCCTTCTCGATGGCGTTCGGCCGCACCGAGAACTGCTCCAGCACGGCGGGCCACGCGGCGCCGACCAGGATGGAGGACAGCACCAGCAGCACGGTCGCGATGGCCGGCAGCTGCAGGTTGCGCAGGATCGCGCCCGCGAAGAACGCGATGGCGCAGAAGACCGCGATGAACAGCAGGATCAGCTTGGCGGGCAGCACCGCGTTCAGGTCGGTGTAGGTCGCGCCGTCGAACTTGGCGTTGCGGTCGGAGAACAGCAGCGTGTACCGGTCGAAGAAGTACGCGACCGCCTTGAGCAGGATGAACACGCCGGCCAC
Organism: Lentzea sp.; assembly: GCA_030146905.1. The sequence goes on from JASLAV010000388.1 coordinate 2,328, forward strand.
GATCGCCAGGTGGGTGCGCGCGGGCCCGGAGAGCTGGCCGCCGCGGCCCGCCAGCCGGATGCCGCCGAACAGGTAGTGCGCCACGACCGCGGCCACGAACGCGACCGCCGTGGCGATGAACAGCCACGACAGCGCCCACGTGTAGAACGGCAGCTCGAACGCGTAGAAGCCGATGTCGTGGCCGAACTCGGGGTCGGTCACGCCGAACTGGGTGGCGTTGAAGAACAGCTGGACGGCCTGCCAGTCGCCCTGGGCCGAGGTGCCGGCGATGAGGCCGACCAGCAGCGGCAGGCCGATGGCGAACAGCTTCATCCGCTTGCTGACGACCGCGCGGTAGCGGGCCACCGGGTCGTCGGGCCCGGACACCGGCACGAAGACCGGCCGGGAGCGGTAGGCGAGGATCAGGTTGATCGCGACGAGACCGCCGACCAGCAGGCCCACGGCGAGGAACAACCCGAACCGGGTCGCGAGCACCGTGCCGTAGACGCTGCGGAAGCCGACCTCGCCGAACCAGAGCCAGTTGACGTAGGTGCCGAGCAGCCTTGAGCCGGTGATCAGACCGACCAGGACCACCGCACCGACGATGAGCAGAATCCGGCTGCGACGGGACAGCCTGGGCAGTCCGACCGGGGGCCGTGTGGCCACG
>JASLAV010000393.1 GCA_030146905.1 Lentzea sp.
TCGCGGACGTGGGCGTCCAGTTCGGACAGTGCCGGCGTCGCGCCGTCGCGCGGCTGCACCAGCGCGCCGACGCGCTGACCGAGCAGGTCGTCCGGCACGCCGATGACGAGCGCGTCGAACACGTCGGGGTGCGACTTCAGCGCCGCCTCGACCTCTTCCGGGAACACCTTCTCGCCGCCGGTGTTGACGCACGTGTTGCCGCGTCCCAGCAACGTGATGTCGCCGTCCTCCTCGAACCTCGCGTAGTCACCGGGCACCGTGAACCGCTTGCCGTCGACCTCGACGAACATCCGCGCGGTCTTCTCGGGGTCCTTGTAGTAGCCGAGCGGGATGTGCCCGCCGCGCGCCAGCTTGCCGATGACGCCGGGCACCGGGTCGAGCTTGTTGCCGTCGTCGTCGATGACGATGGTGTCGTCGTTGAGCTTCACCTTGGTGCCGTCGGTCTTCACGATCTCCTTGGGCACCGCGCCGATCCCGGTCGACCCCGTCTCGCTCGACCCGATCGACTCCAGCAACGTCGTGTGCGGAAGCAGTTCCTGGTACTGCTTCTTCACGGTGTAGGAGAACAGGGCGGCGCTGCTGTTGACGACGTACAGCGACGAGGCGTCGTACTCCCCGCGCTGGAACTCCTCGATCAACGGCCGGCCCATCGCGTCACCGGTGATCACCGCGACCTGGATCTTCTCCCGTTCGACCACCCGCCAGACCTCGGCGGGGTCGAACTTCGGCACCAGCACGACGGTGCTGCCGTTGAACAACGCGCCCAGCACGGCCCACTGCGCGGCGCCGTGGATCAACGGCGGCAGGCACAGCCGCACCAGCCCGTAGTCCTTGCCGGACCTCGCCTGGTGCCACTCGTCGGCGAGGCGCTCGCCGGTGACGAAGTCGATGCCACCGCCGAGCGTGCGCCACACGTCCTCGTGCCGCCACATCACGCCCTTCGGCATGCCGGTCGTGCCGCCGGTGAAGAGGATGTAGAGGTCGTCGGGGCTGCGCGGCCCGAAGTCGCGTTCACCGGACTCCTCGCTCAGCGCCGTCTCGTAGTCCGCGCCCTCGAACGGCTCCTCCGTCTCGTCGTCGATCACGACCGTGTGGCCCGGCGCGCCGACCTCCGCGACCAAAGGCGAGTACCGCCGTTCGTGCACGAGAGCCTTCAGGTCCGCTTCTCCGAACAAGTACTGCAACTCGTTCTTGGTGTAGCGGTAGTTCACGTTGATGGCCACCGCGCGCAGCTTGTACACCGCCAGCATGGCCTCGACCAGCTCGATGGAGTTGCGCGCGTAGAGCCCGACGTGCGCACCCTGGGTCACGCCGTTCTTCGCCAGGTGGTGAGCCAGTTTGTTGGCTCGCGACTCGAGTTCGGCGTAGGTGGTCCTCTTGGAGCCGCACACGAGGGCGGCCCGGTCGGGCACGGTGTCGGCGGCGTGTTCAACGAGGTCTGCGACGTTGAGGGCCATGATACGCAAAGTAGAACGTGTTACTGTTCTCGACAATCCCCCGTGCGGTCAGACTCGATCCAGGAGGCGCGCGAATGACGACCACGACGGAACCACACGCGTTGGTGGACCTGGTCGGCAACGTCCTGGTCGTCACGATGAACCGCCCCGAGGTCCGCAACGCGTTGTCGGGCCCGATGATGGCGATCATGCGCGAGGCGTGGGACCGCGTGGACTCCGACCCTGACGTGCGCGTGTGCGTCCTCACCGGCGCGGGCGGCTCGTTCTGCGCGGGCGCCGACCTGAAGGCCATGACGCGCGACCACCCCGGCGAGTCGGCGGGGAAGTTCGACTTCTCCGTGATCGAACCGCTGCTGAAGGGTCGCCGGTTGACGAAACCGCTCATCGCCGCCGTGGAAGGGCCCGCGGTCGCCGGCGGCACGGAGATCCTCCAGGCGACGGACATCCGCGTGGCAGGCGAGAGCGCCAGGTTCGGCGTCTCGGAGGCGCGGTGGGGCCTGTTCCCGCTGGGCGGCTCGGCGGTCCGGCTGCCGCGCCAGATCCCGTACACCGTCGCGGCGGACCTCCTGCTGACCGGGCGGCACATCCGCGCCGCGGAGGCCAAGGAGATCGGCCTCATCGGGCACGTCGTGCCGGACGGTCAGGCGTTGTCCAAAGCTCTCGAACTGGCCGAGCTGATCACCGCGAACGGACCGCTGGCCGTGCGGGCGATCCTGCGCACGATGCGGGAAACCGAGGCCATGCACGAGAACGAGGCGTTCGCAGTGGACGCTCGCCTCGGCATGGAGGTCTTCGCCAGCGAGGACGCGAAGGAGGGCCCTCGCGCCTTCGCCGAGAAGCGCAAGCCGGAGTTCAAGGGCCGTTAGCAACCATCCGTCACGAAGTCACCCGGCGGCACCCATGCCGTGCCGGGCCAGAAGATCCTGCCCTCCGGCCGGATCTGCCGTCCCCACGTGTACGAGTGCGCGTACCGGTCGAGCTTGGGGTCGTGCGGCCAGTACTGGTCCCAGATCTCGATCTTGCGGTCCCGCCAGTAGCCGAAGACGTTCTCCGGCTGGCTCTCGCTGTTGTACGCCGTGTACTCGTCGCGGCGCTTCCACGTGTCGCGCGTGCCGTCCACCAGGTTCGCCTCTGCGGTGAGGATGGCACCGGCGACGTGGTCGACGTGGTCGCGCCTGGGCGTGTCGCGGTGGCCGATGCTGCTGCCGGAGCGGATGTGGTCCGGGTTCGCGTGGGCGATGATCGCGTGCAGCATGCCCACGAAAGTCGGCCTCGTGTAGGCCGGCCTCCCGTCGATCGGGCGGGCGACGTACGGGCTGTTCGTCAGCATCTTGTACAGATCACCCTGCGGGTCACCGTCGGCACAGCCACCGGACGCACCGTGGATGAACGTGAAGACCAGCCGCACGTTCGTCCCGTCGAGCCGGTTCGTCGCCACCGGGTGGCCGTTGAACCACATCTCCTCGTACGTCCAGCTGTTGGCCACGCGGGCCGTTTTCGCGTAGGCGGCCCGTTCCCCCTCGATGCGCTGGTTGGCGTACGGCAGCGCGGGCAGGTCGTGCACCTCTCCGGCGGTCAGGTAGACGACCCACACGGTGGATCCCGCCTCGACGTCCGAGGCGATGTCCGGGTTCATGAACAGCAGGTCGTCGTCCGGGTGCGCGACGAACGACACGGTCGTCTTGGCCAGGGCCTGCGCGTGGGTCAGCGTGGCGGCGACCAGAACCAGTGAGATGAACAAGGACAGCGTTGTTCGACGCATGAGCTCTTCCCCCAGGTAGAAGTGCGTGCGCCGCCATGGTACTTCACTCACGAATTCGTTTGTCTCCGTAACAGATGGCTTTGACTGGCCGATCAGCCAGCTATCACACTCCCGCGACTCGGGACAGGGGCCAGTCTTGAAGCACTCGGATCAGTCGACGGAGAACAACCTCGACGGGGACGTCGGCGGCACGTCGTTCCAGGCCGGGTCGATCGAGATCAACGTCGGCGCGCCGGGAAAGCGGTGGCGGCGCAAGGTTCTCCTGTACCTCAGCGCTCCGGCGGTGGCAGCCGTCCTGGGAGGCTCGGCCGCGGTCGTCAACCTGGTGTCGCCGGACGACCAGGCGGTGGAGCTGCCCGCGTCCGCCACCAGCACGGTCGTGGTGCCGACAGGTACGACGTCGTCACCGAATCCCACGACCGGCGCGCCCGTTCCACGAAGACCCACGGCCAGCGCGGTTCGCCAGGCACCGCCCGCCCCGGCACCGCGGCCGAGCGGCAACGCCCCCGCCACCGTGGAGTCCCCCACCACCACGACGCCGGTGTCCACTGCGGCCGCGCCGCGGATCACGACTGACGACGCGCGGTACAGAGGACTGCTGCAGTTCGGCAGCTACCACCTGGACCTCGCGCAGCCACGCGACATCGCGGGCACGAACGTCTGGCCGCTCACTCCCGGCAGGCTGCACGGCGACCCCGGCTACTGGCTGGCCGAGTGGCTCATCGACGGCGTTCCGGGACGCGCCGAGTGCGTGGCCCGGCTGGCGGAGCGGTCCACTCAGGACGCCGAGAACCTCGTTCAGGGCAGCCGGGTGTGCGGGCAGACCCCCGAGGGCCGGATCTTCCGGATCGAGGTCACCGTGCTGGACAGCAGCGGGATCACCGGCGAGGTCACGGTGTGGGAGCTGGCCTAGACGTCGTTCGCCGCGATGTACCCGAACGTCATCGCGGGACCGATCGTCGACCCGGCACCGGCGTAGCTGCGACCCATCACCGCCGAGCTCACGTTGCCCGCCGCGTACAGCCCCGGGATCACCGACCCGTCCGGCCGCAACACCCGAGCGCGGGCATCGGTCACCAGGCCGCCCTTGGTCCCCAGGTCGCCGGGCATGATCTTGAACGCGTAGAACGGCGCCAGCCACAGCGGGGCGAGGCAC